>JAEETD010000089.1 GCA_016290175.1 Prevotella sp.
GTGCCCAGAACAGGACTCGAACCTGCACGCCTCGCGGCACACGCACCTGAAACGTGCGCGTCTACCAATTCCGCCACCTGGGCATTTTTACATGAGGGCCATTCCCTGATGTCTCTTTTTTGTTCAATAAATGGAGCGGAAAACGGGACTCGGACCCGCGACCCCAACCTTGGCAAGGTTGTGCTCTACCAACTGAGCTATTTCCGCATCTTCTGCGAAGATTCGGCATTTTTGGCGGCACCTCAACATAAGAAAAATTGTTTTCTTCTGTGTTCGGTTTGCTCAAAAATTCCGCTTTCTTTCGAGGCATTCCCCTGAATGCGGATGCAAAGGTAATGCTTTTTTTGGAACTGACAAACTTTTTGGGGACTTTTTTTGTAAAAAACTGCCATTTTATCGAAAAAAGGCCGTTTGGAATGTGTCAATCCATGCGATTTCTATAGTCTTCGTAGCAAAAACGGCGAAGAACTTCCAAAGTTCCATCCTCATGCAACATCGCTATCGAGGGATGGGTAATGCCATTAAAAGTGGTCGTCTTAACGGTCGTATAATGGATCATATCCTCAAAAATCACCTCTTCGCCTATCTGCAGCTCATGATCAAACTGCCACGAGCCCATGAAGTCCCCACTCAGACAACTGTTGCCGCCAAGGCGATACAAGCCCCCTAAGTTAGGGGGTTGGGGGTCTGAAGGAGCCTTGTTCAGACCCCTGTCGTCCCCTAACTTAGGGGACAAAACTGCCCCGCGGACATCTGGGAAATACGGCATCTCCAGGCAATCGGGCATGTGACAAGTGAAACTGACATCGAGGATAGCGGTCCTGATGCCCTTGTCTTCCACGATATCCACCACATGCGACACCAGCGGTCCCGTCTGCCAGGCAAAGGCGCTGCCGGGTTCCAGAATCACCTTCAGCCATGGATAGCGTTTGTGGAAATCCTGCATCATCCGGATGAGCAAATCAATATCATAGTCCTTGCGTGTCATCAGATGCCCACCGCCGAAGTTCATCCATTTCAACTGTGGGAACCATCTGGAGAACTTCTCCTCAATATGCACCAAGGTTCTCTGGAACACATCTGCCCCACTCTCACAGTGACAATGACAATGGAATCCCTCGATATCTTCCGGCAGTTGGTCAGGCAATTTATCCGCTGTCACACCAAAGCGGGTGCCTGGCGCACAGGGATTATACAACAAAGTACCTACTTCGGAATATTCCGGGTTCACCCTCAGACCGATGGACACGTCTTTCGCACGTTCGTGATACCGCTCATATTGCGACAGAGAGTTGAAGGTCAGATGCGATGAACATCTGACAATCTCTTCTATCTCATCGTCGGTATACGCCGGTGAGAAAGTATGTGCAGGAGCTCCGAATTCCTCGAAAGCGAGGCGGGCTTCCCATAGCGAACTGGCTGTGGTGGCATGAATATACTCGCGGAAGACAGGGAATGTCTTCCACAAGGCAAAGGCCTTAAAAGCAAGTATAATCTCTATATCAGCTTTCGCCGCAACGTCAGAGATCAGTCTGAGGTTACGGCGAAGCTTCTTTTCTTCTATAATATAAATAGGTGTAGCCATTAACCTTTTATGAGTGGTACGGTGAAACTGAATGTCGAGCCTTGTCCTTCAACAGACTCCACATAACAATCTCCGCCATTCTTACGTGCAAAGTCCTGACAGAGCTGGAGTCCGAGTCCGGAACCTTCCTCACCGCCAGTACCATAAGTTGTCTCACCTTTATGGAAGATGGTTGCAAGTCTGTCTGCAGCAATACCCACGCCCTGGTCTTTCACACTTACTTTGGCGAAGTCACCATCACTTGTCATCGAGATCTGAATCGTGGAATTCTCCGGTGAGAACTTGATGGCGTTCGACATAAAGTTACGCAGTACAGTCTTCAGCATATCATTGTCGGCATTCACCTTCAATGGCGCATCCGGCTTGACTAAATCAAGCTTAATATGTTTCGTCTTGGCAATCATCTCAAAGATCTCTACCTGACCAGGCACGATATCCTCCAGATCCAGATTCTGGAGCACTACATTCAACCGGCCTGTCTGGCTCTTTGTCCATTTCAGAAGATTGTCAAGCAGGTCATGCACCTCCTCTGATTCTCTGTTCGCCTGATCCAGCAACATATACAATTCCTCTCCGACGGTCTCTGGCGACGATGACTGCATCACAAGATTGAGCACCATACGGATACTGGCCATCGGCGAACGCAGGTCGTGAGCAATCACTGAATACATCTTGTCACGATTGTTAAGCGTAGCCTTCAGTTCTGCATTCTGCTTCTCGATGATACGCTTGGCTGCCACGAGGGATATCTGCTGCATCACACGCATCACCAGTTCCTCCTTGTTGAAAGGCTTTGTCAGGAAATCGTTTGCGCCGACCTGGAATCCATGCACCAGATCCTGAGGTGTATTAAGAGCGGTCAGGAAGATGATGGGAATATCTTTCAGATCAGGATCCTTCTTCATGATGACAGCCGTATCAAAACCTGAGATATCAGGCATCATCACGTCAAGCAATATGAGGTCAGGATGTTCGGCCCTTGCCTGCTCGATACAGGCATTACCGCAATTGGCAGTGCATACCTGAAACTTTTCATTGGTGAGCAGGATCTTGAGCAACAGCACATTGCTCATAACGTCGTCGACAATAAGGATCTTATAGTCACTCCGGTTTATTTTGGATTCTAATGATTCTCCAATGTCCATATAGTGGTAGCTAATATTTATTTTCAACATGCAAAAATAATGCAATTATCTGAAACTTCCAAATAATTGCATCATTTTTTTTCATTTTAGCCGTTTTCGGGCTAAATTTCAGCCGTTTTCACTCCACTGTAACGCTCTTTGCGAGGTTTCTAGGCTGGTCAACGTTCTTTCCTTTACATACAGCTACGTGATAGGCCAACAACTGCAGGGGGATGGTAGCCACCAGAGGTTCGAGGCACTCCAGCACATCGGGCAGCTCAATCACCTCATCGGCTATCCGGGCTATCGTGTCATCGCCCTTTGAGACGAGCGCGATCACCCTACCTTGACGAGCCTTTATCTCCTGAATGTTCGACAGGACCTTCTCATACATGGCGTTATGAGTGGCAATCACCACTACAGGCATATCCGAGTCGATGAGTGCGATGGGACCGTGTTTCATTTCGGCTGCAGGATAACCCTCTGCATGGATATATGAGATTTCCTTCAGTTTCAAGGCTCCCTCAAGGGCTACAGGATAGGAGAAGCCACGACCCAGATAGAGGAAGTTATGCGCATAAGTAAAGGTACGTGCGAGATCAGCCACCTTCTCATTCGTCTGCAGCACCTCACGTATCTTCACGGGAATCTCACTCAGGCCTTTCACCACCCTCAGATATTCATCACGGTCAATAGTTCCCTTGGCCTCACCCATCGCCAAAGCGATCATCGTAAGAACTGTCACCTGACCCGTGAATGCCTTTGTCGAGGCCACACCGATCTCGGGACCTACGTGGATATATGTACCCGTGTCAGTAGCTCTTGGAATACTGCTGCCGATAGCATTACAGATACCATAGATAAAGGCGCCACGATCCTTAGCCAGTTGTACGGCAGCCAAGGTGTCTGCGGTCTCGCCACTCTGGGAAATGGCAATGACAACATCCCCCTTTCCCACCACGGGATTACGGTATCTGAACTCGGAAGCATACTCTACCTCTACGGGTATCCTGCAGAAGCTCTCTATCATTTGCTTGCCAATCAGACCAGCATGCCAGGAAGTACCACAAGCGACAATGATGACCCGCTTTGCTTCCAGCATCTGACGACGGTAATCGATTAAGGCAGAAAGTGTTACATGGTCCGCCTCAAGGTTCACGCGACCTCTCATGCAATTCGTCAGGCACTCCGGCTGCTCGAAGATCTCCTTCAGCATAAAGTGCGGATAGCCACCCTTCTCTATCTGGCCGAGATCAATGTCGACCGTCTTGACCTTCAGTTCCTGTTCCTCACCAAGGATACTCAGCACATGTATATCCTCATCCCGCTTAATGACAGCGATATTTCCGTCTTCGAGATACACCACTTTATCGGTATACTCCACAATGGGACTGGCATCAGAGCCGATGAAGAACTCACCATCGCCAATACCCACCACCAACGGGCTCTGCTTACGGGCAGCCACAATCTCGTCGGGGTTACGTTTGTCGAGCACGGCAATAGCATAGGCACCGATTACCTGATAGAGGGCCACCTGAACAGCTTCCAACAAAGGAAGTTTCTTCTTCACCATCACATACTCGATGAGTTGTACCAGCACCTCGGTGTCGGTATCGCTCATGAACTGCACGCCTTTGGCCTTCAGTTTTTCCTTGATATCAGCATAATTCTCAATGATACCATTATGGATAATAGCCAGATTATGCGACTGGGAGTAATGAGGATGGGCATTGCGTGAAGAAGGCTCACCATGCGTAGCCCAACGGGTATGTGCGATACCCACGGTACCACTAACGTTCTTATCACTGCAATACTCACAAAGATTGTCTACCTTTCCCTTTGACTTGTACACATTCAACTCACCATCGGCATTGATCAGTGCCACACCGGCAGAGTCATAGCCACGATATTCCAATCTGCGGAGGCCCTTAATCAAAATAGGGAAGGCCTCTTTCTTACCAATATATCCGACAATTCCACACATAGTTGTTTAGTTTTTATTGTTTGCTTCAAAAATTTGCATTCTTTCTTCAAGGAGCGCATACTGGTGATCCTCAATAAAGGAGGTACACACACGCAGGCCTTCCTGCTCAGAGCCACAAGTGATGAGACAAATAGCCGACACACCGTAGTACATCAGTTCGAGCGCCAGCTGTCCAGAGGTCATACCAGGATAGCCGATGGTGAAATAGAAACCGTCGGCAATGGGTTCATCAAGATCCTTGTCGTAGACCACATAGAAATTGTGACGGCAGAAGATCTCCTTCAGTTTCCTGGCACGTTCGCCATATACACTGATCTCCTTGCGGAAGTCATACTTTCCTTCGTAGGCTGCCTTCAGCATAGCCGCCATCGCATACTGTGCACTGTGGCTCGTACCAGAACTCAAGGCATACAGCATGCGGGTAGAAAAGACAGGACCAAAGGGCAAACCCTGATAACGTTCAGCGAGATCAGGGTAATGACGATGGAACAGGGCATCCGAGATGCACGTCACACCGATACGCTCACCCGCATAGCTGAAAGCCTTTGAACCGCTGATGAGCAGCATGTAGTTGTCTGTATAACGTGCCACCGTTGCCTGATAGGGCGGCTCAAACGGCGTAGAGAGGTCCTTACGGAAGTCCATAGCGAAGTAGGCGAGGTCTTCCATCACGATGACATCATACTTCGTAGCCAATTCGCCAATTACCTGTAACTCCTCCTCCCTCAAGCAGATCCATGAGGGGTTGTTGGGGTTGGAATAGACGATGGCGCAGATGTTACCCTTCGTCAGATAGCTCTCAAGTTTCAGACCCAGTTTCTCACCGCGATAGTCATACACATCGAAGGTCTCATACTTCACGCCCATCACCTGCAACTGCATCTTCTGTACAGGGAAGCCTGGGTCGATGAAAAGCACAGTATCCTTCTGTTTGTCACACTGCGAACAGGTAAGGAACGAGGCGAAGGTTCCCTGCATCGAACCACTCACGGGGATACAGCCTTCCGGTTTGATTCCCACACCGATAAAGGCTTTCACAAACTGCGAGGCAGCTTCCTTCAGCACGGGAGCGCCCTGAATATCGGGATACGAGTGGGCGATGCCGTCTTTCAAAGCCTGTATCTGTGCATCGACGCCCACCTGAGCAGCGGGCAGTCCGGGGATACCCATCTCCATTTTGATGAACTCTACCCCACTCTGTTTCTCGGCCTTGGCAGCCACCTGCTTCACCTCACGAATCGTGGCTTTGGCAAAGTCCTTGATACCCAGCTCTGCCACAAGTCCATCAACGATCTCCTTTTTGATCGGAGTATTCATAATTCTTAACTTTTAATTCTTAACTCTTAACTACTTCTGTGCCTCCCGTCCAAGGGCGAGCGCCTTGATATTCGCCTCGACAATGGCCTCACCCTTGCGTCCGAAGACACGACGGATGGCGTCCTCGAGTTTGTCATACTCAATACCCAGCGCTTTCTGGGCAGCACCCAATAGGATGACGTTGGCCGAACGGGGCACACCATTGTCTTTGGCAATCTGTTCTATGTCGAGCATAATCACATTCTCAATCTTATTCAGATCGGCCTTAATTGTCTCGATTTCAGGATAATTAGGGATGTTCACAAAAGGTGTGCTCGATGTAATGATCCAACCATCCTTAGCCAGGAACGGCAGATAGCGCAGGGCTTCCATGGGTTCCATCGAGATGATCACGTCAGCACCACCCAGGGCAATCAGATCGCTGGCAATGGGATTACTCGAGATACGCAGGTTCGACTGCACATCACCGCCGCGCTGTGACATACCGTGTACCTCTGCCTGTTTGATAAAGAGGTTCTCCTTCATGGCAGCCTCGCCGATGATGGTGGCAATAGAGAGGATACCCTGTCCTCCTACACCGCAAAGAATAATATCTGTTTTCATAAAACTATTCACTTTTCACTATTCACTATTGACTTTGTCTAAATCGCTCACGCTCGGCATAGCTCGAATTCATTCAGCTCTGCTCTCGCTTAATAGCGATTTTCACTTCTCACTTCTTCTCGGCAGCCTTTTTCTGCTTCAGGTGGCGCTGCAGCGTCTGCATGCACTCACGACGCGGGATGATGACGCTGACACCGTGGTAGTTGATCTCATCGCGGATGGCTTGCGTAATTTCGGGCATGTTCTTTGGGATGGGGTTCACCACCTTCAGGTGATCCTCAGAGAGTCCCAGACCCTTACAGATAGCCTCAAACTTATTCGTTCCAGCTGAATCTTGACCGCCTGTCATCGCGGTGGTCAGGTTGTCGGAGATAATCACGGTGATGTCTGCATTCTCGTTGATGGCATCCAACAGGCCTGTCATACCAGAATGGGTAAACGTCGAGTCGCCAATAATAGCCACTGCCGGCCACTGACCGGCATCAGAGGCTCCCTTTGCCATCGTAATCGAAGCACCCATGTCAACACAACTGTGGATAGCCTTATACGGGGGCAAGAAACCAAGTGTGTAACAGCCGATATCACCGAACACACGAGCATTGGGATATTCCCTCAGCACTTCGTTCAGAGCAGTATACACATCACGGTGTCCACAACCCTGACACAATGCAGGCGGACGGGGTGTTACATCCTCACAGGGAGCATAATTCTCACCGCTCTCAATACCCAACGCCTTCTTCAGGAAGTCGGGGTTCAGCTCACCAGTACGAGGCAGTTCGCCTGTCAGACGACCTTTGATCACCGCATTACCCGGCATCACGCCACGCACCTGATCCTCGATAAACGGCTGTCCCTCTTCGGCTATCAACACAAACTCGCAATCGTCGGTCATACGACGGATGAGTTTCTTGGGCAACGGATACTGCGAAATCTTCAACACAGGATAAGGACAACCGTTGGGGAAGCACTCCATCAGATAATTAAAGGCAATACCGCTGGCGATGATACCCAGCTTATGGTCAGTACCGTCGATATACTTATTATATTTACTATCTACAGCCATCTGCTCCAAAATAGGCTGCTGACCCGTCACTACAATATTACGCTTACGAGCGAAGGCTGGCAGCAGCACCCAATTAGAGGCCTGGGCATCGTAGTTAAGTTCGTTCTGTTGACGTGGCACGTCAACAAGCTCAACGACAGCGCGCGAGTGGGCCATACGGGTGGTCACGCGCATGAGCACGGGCAGATGCATCTGCTCAGACAGCTCGTAGGCCTCAGCCATCATGTTATACGCCTCCTGCTGACTGCTGGGCTCCAGCGTGGGAATCATGGCGAACTTGCCATAGAAGCGCGAGTCCTGTTCGTCCTGTGACGAGTGCATCGAGGGGTCATCTGCAACAAGCACGATGATACCGCCATTAGTACCCGTCATCGCCGAATTCACAAACGGGTCGGCGCAGACGTTCAGACCCACATGTTTCATACACACCAGTGCCCGTTTGCCCATGTACGACATACCGAGGGCTGCCTCCATAGCTGTCTTCTCGTTCGTCGACCAACGGCTGTGCACACCACGCTCCTTAGCTAGCGGCGAGTTCTGGATATACTCTGTGATTTCCGTTGAGGGAGTGCCGGGATAGGCATAAACACCACTCAGGCCTGCATCCAATGCGCCCTGAGCAATTGCTTCGTCTCCCAATAAAAGCTTTTTCATTTCCTTTTTACTATTATATTTTTTATACCTTATTTACTTTTTCTTTTTGCCAATTGCGCGCAAAGTTACGCATTTTCACCCAAATAAACAAAAAAAATTGGCTTTTTATAACAAATTAATAAAGACATAGCAGAAAGACAAATTCAGAATCATTTTTTTTCCATATCGTTTGGCGGTATGGAATTTTTTCCTTAACTTTGTCCGCAAAATGTGACGACAATACTAATCGATAACTGAAAATGACAAAAGTATATAAAGCGCATATCCTCTATACAAAGGAGCAAAGCCGTTTCGAAGTGCTGGAGAACGGCTATGTGGCCGTCGACGCCAATGGGTGCGTGTCGGGGGTGGCAACAGACATTGCAGCATTGGGCGACACAAAAGATGCCGAGGTCATCGATTTCGGCGACCGTCTGTTGATACCGGCCATGAACGATGTGCATGTGCATGCACCGCAATACCGCAATCAGGGCATCGCGATGGATCTGGAACTGCTACCCTGGCTTCAGAGCTACACCTTTCCTGAGGAGATGAAATTTGCCGACCAGACCTATGCCGAGCGGATGTACAGACTTTTTGTGCACGACCTGTGGCGATTCGGCACCATGCGCGCCAGTGTGTTTGCTACGATCCATACTGAAAGCACCCGACGCCTGATGCAACTCTTCGAGGAGGCAGGCATGGGAGCCCTGGTGGGAAAGGTGGCAATGAACCGCAACTGTCCCGAAGGACTCTCGGAATCTGTCGACAACATGATAGCAGGCTACAAGACGCTGATGATGGATGAGGGAAAACGGAAGATGGAAAATGATGCACTGCCACAACTGGTGCGTCCGATCATCACACCTCGCTTCATTCCATCGTGTACGCCGGAGATGCTCTGCGCCTGTGGAGAAATCGCGAAGAAGTACCAGTTGCCCGTTCAGTCGCACCTCTCTGAAAACAGGGACGAGATAGCTATGGTGGCTGAGCTGGAACCTGACAGCTCCGGTTACGGCGATGCCTACTACCGCTACGGACTCTTCGGACAGACGCCTACTGTGATGGCCCACTGCGTATGGACCGAGGGTGAGGAACTGGAGCTGATGAAGCGTCAGGGTGTGATGGTGGCCCACTGTCCGACATCGAACCTGAACATCGCCTCCGGTCTGGCTCCCATCCGCACGTTCCTTGATGCGGGTATCCAGGTCGGTCTAGGCAGCGACATCAGCGGCGGCCACGACCTGAATATCTTCCGGATGATGGTCTATGCCATACAGGTGAGCAAGATGTGCTATCAGCAGAACCACGACCGCAAATTCCTCAGTCTGTCAGAGGCTTTCTGGATTGCCACCAAGTCGGCAGGACGCTTTTTCGGCCGTGTAGGCAGCTTTGAACCCGGCTATGAATTCGACGCCCTCGTCATTGACGACAGCGGCCTGAATC
>JAEETD010000090.1 GCA_016290175.1 Prevotella sp.
GAACTTGATGGTATCTTGCCGTGCCTTGTTGGTTTCATTGGGCGGTATAAAGATATAGAACTGTCCCCAATCAGACCCTTTATACCTGTTTGTTTCCAGATAATCCTGAGAGAACATTCCTTTAATCCAAGAAGCATTCTCAGGATATACCCTGCGTACCGTTCTAAAATCACCGTAATGGTGAGTAGAGAAGGTCACCTTACCTTCACTCGGAACCTCAACTATCGCTGGTTCTATCCAAGCGTAATCCATATAGAACGGTTGCCCCTCCTTAGGCACGACATTACCACTACTAGGAATCTGGTCACTTGTAAGAGACCTAGTGCATTCTTCCTCAGGCCCAACTAACTGTACTGCGTCTTCATTACTATTTGAGTATGACTGAAATTGCGAGTCTAAGTCGTCATCACTACTTGAGCAAGATTGGAACTGTATGGCCAGTAATGCCATTGCTATAAATAAAACATACTGTTTCATAGTTCGAATATTATTATAATTACTATTATTTTGTCAATACTTTAAAGAACTGCTTACCTTTGTTCGAACGGACTTTGATAATCAGGAGACCCTTGTTACGGGGGAGTGCATACGTGTTCGACGGATTACTGTTCATTTCCGCCAGCATCTGACCGGCAGCATTGTATACGGCGACGCTGTAAGGACCAGCAACATTCTTTATCATCAGATTGTTCCCTGCTATCGTATAACGAAGCTCAGCGTTGTCCTCCACATGCTTGATGCCATCCACAACGCCTCCTTCCTTCACTTTGACAGAATCAATCACCAACGCATTGTAGTTGGTACGACCGATGGCATAGACCCAGCTCTCGCCCTCAAGGCCACTCATATCGAAACACATGACGTCTTTATCAAAGTCGTAAACCACGTCATCTTTCGTAAGTACACAAAAGGCAACGGTCTTTGCCATATCGGAGCTATGATGTATCTTAAATTCATGGGTATATGGTTGATTCTCAACTTTCTGACCCTCAATCCTGATATATGACGACGACTTGGGTGCTACCCAATCCGTAAAGAACTCGAAATTCTCTGCCGACCTTGTACGGACGTTAGGAGGCGTTCCAAATCCTGTCAGACAGAAATCACCGGATTTGGGACTTGTCAACAATTCGAGCAGCCGCGCATGTACCACATCCCATTCGGTAGCTCCACAATGATTGGCATTCGCAAGAATGCCGCGGTAAATATATGTCTTTTCACATCCTCCCTTTTGGCTATTGACAGAGACCACACCGTCTGTTCCGTCCGCACTCTCATCCACATAGACTCTTTCATGTTTGACCTCTTTACCGAAAACGTTCAACAGGATTGTGCTCCAGGCTTGATAATAGGGATCTGAAGCGGCATATGCTCTTTCAACAGAAGCAAGCCAGTCTATCTCTGTACCTACTGCACATACACGAATCCCCGCAAGTTTGTCAACCGACCATCCGAGCGCCTGAATGGCAGCACCTCCTACGGCAAGGTCTTCTATGGCAACCTTGCTATGATCAGTTGAAGCCCAACAAAACTTTGCCACATCGTATACTATGCGGGCAGTTTTTGTAGAAAGATTTGAATCAACAATAGGCATTTGTTCAATATTATCTAATGCCATAATAACATTTCCGATATTAGATCCGAAATGGGGCGTGTTCAGCGTGATGAGCTTAAACGTGTGCTTATTATCGATCTGCTGGATGTAAAGACGTTCCAGAATACCACCCATACTATGGCCTATCATATCATACTTGGTACTTGCTATACCTATATCCAACAGTTTCTTGCTGAGCGTTTTCAATCCGTTCTCCACAACTCGGTATGTATGCGTATTATCATAGAACGAGCTGGTGTTTGTTGAGCTGTAATCTTGAATATAGTATTGTTGTTTCAGGTAACTCCCAGTGTTATACAGGTATTCGCCAAACGGCCAGAAGCACTGTCTGTTACTGTTCAGTCCGTGCATCAGCAGAAGACCGTTACGGCTGACGCCGATCTGCCTGGCGACAGCAGCACCTCCCTTATCCTTCTTGAATTTCATGTCGAGAACCACATAGAAGGCGTACCACGAAATCTTGGGGTCAGGGAATATCTTTGGCGCCGTCATATGCAGGGTGACGCTCTTTTCCTTAACCTCCTTGGTGTAAGTACCGATAACAGCCGCATCCGTGACGAGCTGTTTCTTGTCATCATGGAACAGGTCATCTCCATCATAGAAATAAAACGAAACATCTGCTGACTCGATGGCATAGCGCTCATCGCCGGTGTTGTATTCAAAGGTGACTTTCAGCTTCGTCTCGCCATCGGCCGTCATCAGCCAGGCATCTTTGCCAACCATGCTTTGGTCAAAACAAGTCTCAGCGACAGACTTAAACGTCCACATGTCATTGTTGTCTGCGCGAGTAAAAGCCTTTCTGATACTCACTTCCCCGTTCTCCAAATAGAACGTGCTTCCCTCCACAGGGATGTTTTCAGAACCCTGAGACATGCCCTTGACGCAAAAAACCGTCAGAAGCGATAATAGTAGTAATCGTTGTTTCATAAGCGTTTATTTTGTTGGTTATTGATCATTTTCGCTACAAATATAGGAAAAAAACCGATACATCGACTCTCAATTTAACACTTTCGACTCACAAAACGCGTTTTGTGAGTCAATTTCCTTCAAAAAAATGGGCACGGAAGTTCCAGGAACCTCCGTGCCTGATAGTTAAGTGTTTCGGCTCTTAATCGTCTGTTCCTGGTGACCAGGTGGTTGTAGAGCTGGAGCCGTCGTCGTCCTTCAGGATGACATGCTGTTCTGCCTTGTTCATGTCGCAGGAGGCATAATGAAGGTTATTGATGGAGCCTCCGTCCATCTCGCCGGAGATAATGGCTGCTCCTCCATAGCCGTCGGGCATGCAGATGCTGAACTGCTTGCCATTGCCTGTGATGAGCGCCTTCATATCATTGCCGGCTATATCAGGCTCACCTTTTACCGTGAAGTACATATTGACATCGAGTTCTCCGTCGGCCTGCCCGCTAAACTTCAACACGAGGGCATCGACGCCATATTCTGACAACTCGCCAGCGCCCTGACCCGAGGGGTCGGCCACCACCTTGAGGGGCGACAGCTTGTAGGTGCCGTTGACTTCGGGCGGACTTGCTCCTTCGTAGATGGGCATGCCGTCTTTCTTCAGACTAGCCATCACCTCGCTGCTGGGCCACTCCAGGTCTATGGGCTCACCCTGACCGTCCTTGTAGGAGATGTAGATCTCAACGTAGTCTCGAGGATCATTGTATGGCTGGAGTGTGACATGATCGCTGGTGGGATCAAAATTTTCATCGCCATAGACTTCCTTCCACGCTTCGCTGACGGTAAATGTAGTTGTCAGGTCTTCCACGGTGCTGAAATTGCTGAAGAGCAGACCTTCGGCAATGGATTGCTTGCCATGTTTGTAAGAACTGCTATTCTCCTCTAACGGGAACTCATTCACCGACATGGCATAGGACGCATTGACCGCTGTGTTGGTAGTAACTCCCAACATATGGAATCTCGTCGTGCCTTCGCTGTCTAATACAAACCGCAGGTTTTTAACCTTGTTGGTTTTCTTTTCCACATCGAACGACAGGGTGGCCCGGGATTTCGTTTCGTTGGCAGACCACTCCTGATAGCCAACACACTCGTAGTGGTTGATCTCCTTACCATATTTGACGGTGAACTGGGCATTGTCGGGCCTAAAGCCGAAGGAGGGGGTAACATGAAAAATGGTATCAGCCTTCCCTTCGTTGGCAGAGATATATTCAACGTAACGATCGGCAATGAAGGAGATGTATTTGAACGGGCATTTGTCGCCATCGGGCGTGACAGGCTCCATAGCTGCGCGTGGCTCTTGTATCACCTTGAGTGGTAAGACCATGATGTCGTCGACAGAGGGGGTCTTGACGTTGCTGACCCAGCAGTTGACGGTACATTCACGCTTTGCGGACTGGGCGTTGGGTTCGACGGTAACATTGACCGTTCCATCGGTGTCAGCAGTGGCACTCGTCCAGCCCTTGCCCTCGCTGCTGACGTCTAGGACGCCGCAGTAGGTGAAGCTGCCCATGTTGATCTTTGCCTGCTGCACGCCACCATTGGCAGCAAACAGGAGGGAGGCAGGCTCGACGGATGCTGTGCCTATCTCCTGGGTTACGCTGACAGGCATCTCTACCATCTCGCCTGTATCGTTGTTGGTGACTTCGCAATAGACGGTTCCCTCACGCTGCTGCACTGTCGTGTTAGGCATGGCGGTGACATTGACATAGTTGCTGCCCTTCTCGACGATGAGCCACTTCTTGGCATCTTCGCTCACACTGGCACCAGTAAGCGTGACACCAGCACCCAACGTTACGTTAACCTTCTGCGTGCCGCCATTGGCCTCGAAGGTAAGTGCCGAAGGCGCCACAGAGGCGTTGATGGCGCCGTCCTGACGGATGGTCAGCTTAGTGGCGTTAATACCGCTGTGCTTGCTGCTCCAGGCCGATACGGTGACAGTGGCTGTGCGCTGTGCGCCTTTGTTCTCTTTGGCGGTGATGGTCAGTATGCGCTTGTCGAGATCGTAGTCGAGCCAGTCTTTTCCGTCGTTCAGGTCGATAGTGATGGGATCCAACGATGTCAGGATGCTGACAGTCCTTGTACCGCCTTCCTTGGGGATGATCAGCAAAGAGGGAGACAGCTGCAGGCCACCGTACTGCTTGACGGTGAGTGTCTTCTCGACGAAATCCGTCGTTGTGTACCGCTGACGTACGGTGACGGAGCCCGTGCGATAGGCATCGGTGTTGTTCTCAGCCACCTTGACCTTCATCACACTATACTTATTACCGCCCGACGGACCCACAATCTCAGTGGTAATCCAGTTGTCGTTGGGAGTAGCGGTGATGGGCATGTCCTGCTTCGAGACCAAGGTGATAGTAAACTCACCGCCCTCCTCCTCAGCTGTGATTTCCTCTGGCTTGAGCGTCAGTTCCTTGGGTTCTATGACAACCACCTGCTCCTTCTCTATGACTGGGACGGTGCCAATAGCCACGATGATGGGTCGTACCCGGTATTCTCCATCGGGCAGGCCGTTGAACTCCAGGTCAACACTGTTGAACGTATTCAAAAAGTACAGCTCGTCACGGGTCGCATATCTGTAAAGTTTCTTGTAGTAGATGTCGTCATCGTCCTCCTTGACATAGATTCCGACACCGAGTTTCTGTGGCAGACACACATCACCCGAGACATCGTAGTGGCACTTCACCCCGTCTTGGTTGTCACCTATGAGCTCAACGGTCATGTCGTCTATACCGGCAAAGAGTCCCAACGGATGGTTACCGAAGTTCCAGCTATGGGAAATCTTGTGTTCACCTTTCTTACCAAGGAAAGTCGCTTCGGAGGAGGCTTCCGTGGTAATGCTCATCAGCGTCAGTTCCACTTTCGAGTCCTTGAGTGCCTCGTAGGCTCCGAACGGTGCTTTCAAAATGTCGAAGTTCAGTGCGCCGCTGAGTTTCGGACCAGCTTTGAGTTCGACACCCGTTTCGAGTCCGCAGAATTTCTTGATCCAATCCTCTGTACCCCCCTTGATGGGGAACTTCATGCCCGAATAGATGGTACCATTCAGTTGGGCATTGACCGTGAACGAGCCTTCTTTCTCAAGGGTGTAAGGCAGGAAGGGCGCAATGAAATTGATGCCCATATCGACATACGGCCATTTGTCTTTCAGCTCCAACATGAAGGCAGTACCTTTCACCTCGCCACCGAGGCCCACACTCACGTTGAGGTGAGCCTCTACGTCGGTAAACGGCTCGGGCGCGAGGTTGGCATAAAGGATGGGGAAGCTGGCCGGAAACGGCACCTTCGAGAACCTGTCAATGAGTGCACCCACGCCGGGTAGCATCCTCAGACTCGTACTCTCGTACAGTTCGCCATCGAGGGTGAAGGTCGCTCCCAACGACATCTGGTCTTTCAGTACAGTCTTAATGTAGAACTCGTCCCACGTAATCTTGTAGACAGCTGTTGCCTGCATGCCGAAGCCGACGTTCAGGGCAAGGCCGAAGGTAAGATTATCTGTCAGTTTGAAACCACTCCACTCATGGCTGAAGTTAAAGTTGAAGAGCGTAATGTCCGAATAGTTACCCTCAGCACGCCGGGGCCTGTCCAGTCCGGCCATACGCCGATGCGTACGACTGCCTTGGGCTGTCTGGACATTATGTACCTGCTCAACAGTAACAAACTGGTCGAACACTTCGTGGATATTTTCGATGTAGCCGCACTCGGCCACAATCTTGCCACCCTCGCTACGCACGGACTTCACCTTACCTACAAACATCTCGTCGTAGTCGGGCAGGTCGGGGCACGACAGCACGTCATCCTTCTTGGGTTGCAGGGCCGTCGGCAGTGAACCGTTGAAATACACCAAGAACCCGTCGTCGGTCTTGGTCATGGAAACATAATAGTCCATCATGCCCTCGTCACGCATGAAACGCACACCCTTAGCATACTTGATCTCTGGCTGTACGAACGATACGGAGTCAATGGCCGTCAACATGATGCGATACGTGCTGTCCTTAGTCACGATCTCCTGTGAGACATATTTGTCATGCTCAATACCAAGAGTGTCGAAACGTGAGTAACTGATCTGTTGCACCTGATCGAAGAAGAAGCCATCGAAGTGACCGTCATTCTGGTAGATATAGAAAGCCTCGCCGCCCTCTATTTCATCCTGTGCCGTAACAGACAAACTGCCTGTCAAGGCAAGTAGCATTGCAACCGCATAGCGGAACCATGTCTGGATTCGTCTGTTTGTCTTCATCGCTTCATCACTTTAATGCTTTCCGTTCCGGCTTTTACAATATACACGCCATTGGGGCGGTTCTTCAGTGAAATTGTCAGCGGCAGACTATCACTTACCTCATACTGCTCTATGAGGGTGCCGTTGACAGCAAAGATACTGGCGGTGCAACCTACCTGTAGTCCTCGGAAGGTAATCTCGTCACCCTCGTGGTTCATCTCTACACGACGTTCGCCTGGCAATAAGTCTATGCCTGTATCCCCTATATCTTCATAGGTATAACGAAGCACGTCCTTGCGCTCGTACGGGATGGTAACTTGGTTGGTCTGGATAATAAGCTTACTGCCAGCGAAAGTGGTAATAGGCGCATCAGCCAGTTCATAGCTGACTTTTTCACCAGACTTCAACCATACGATTAAACGAGCATTACCCGCAGGAGGGGCAGCTTGCAGACATGCTATGCCTATAAGCAAAGCTGTCAGGATTAGAATTAGCCTTTTCTTTTTCATTTGCAATTCTGTTTTGGATTATATGCTGCAAATATAAGAAAAATTTCGAAACATCGACTCACAAATTAACACAATCGACTCACAAAACGTGTTTTGTGAGTCACTTTTTTCTTCTCAGCCATATGGATTATCAGAATTTACAGCATTTTGCCAGGAGTTCTTCGAGAGTTGCCCCAATTTTTTTCAACTTTCATGCCTAGTATCTGAGGTTAATGCGAGAATACGACAGGAGCGGCATCGCTGCCACTCCTGTCGTATAGAAGAAAGATCATTAACGATCCTATGATTCACAAAAAATTAAAAAATCATTTCCCAATGATTATCTTCTTTCCATTGCGAATGTAGAGTCCGGGTTTCAGATTACCGTTAGTTATGCGACGACCTGAAAGATCATAGATGACACCATCGGCAGGGACAGCGATGATATTGCCAATCGAAGAAGCCCCACTGGCACTAATGGAATAGTTGCCGATAGTGTAGTCGATGCCTTTGGCGACAGAATTCTCGGCAGAGAGCGTCACGGTCTGGATGTCTACAGTATAACCGTCAATGTTGGGAATCACCTCGTAAGTGCCGTAGGGCACCTGTCCGAAGTGGTAGCTGCCGTCAGCCTGCAACTGTGTAGCAGCCACGATGTCGCCACCCTTCACCCTTAGGTAGACATACACGGGTTCAGCAGTGGGATCCCCGGCCTCTGCACCCTCCGACAATAGAGGAGTGGGTACAGGAATGGTGCCGGCAACTTTACCGTCGATGGTACACTGGCCGCTGAGAGGAGCAAAATTGGGGCGCACTTCGATATCGATTGACTGAGGACCCTCCTCGCTATGATACATCTCCTGAGCATCAAACGACTGAGCATCGGTCCACAACAAGGCGTTGGGATAATAGGTTGGCAAATTGCCCTTGCCCACATTCACGGCCTTGGCATAGAGGGTGATGTAGGAAGCAGCAGTCAGATAGCCGTCGGGAGAAGTGTAGACATACTGCATGTTTCCCTCTATATTCTTTTCCAGCAGATTGATCTTGGCACCTTCCACTTCCTTTCCACTCTGCAGAGCCTTGGACTCCAACATGCCAGGGGCAGCCCAGAGATAAAGAGGTGAGATATATGATCCTCCAGAATTTTCACAGATGCCGATCATGTCGTTGGTAGAGTACATATATTCCCAACCATACCTCTCCCACGGGCAGATAATGGCATAGCGACCAGGAGCCAGCACCTTGAAATTCTCGGGTGCAAAAGGCTGAACCTCCGAGCCTCCGGATTCTTCGTTCCACACATTGAAACCGAATACGGTCTCTGGATTAGGAATGTCATATTCTGTGTTCACGATGATGCCCTCGTAGAAATACTCTGCTGAGCTGAAAACGGGGAATTTGCCCACACCCATCGAGAGGGAGTAATAGAAGTCGGTTTTCTTGTTGTCGCCCTCCACGACTTCCACAATCTCATAGCCCACGTCTTCGGAGGTCACGGTGTACATTAAACCCGACACTCCAGTGTAAGTCATCTTTCCGGTGTTGGGATTGCGTCGATACCAGGTACGCACAAAGCTCGCATCGTCTTTATAGGAAGTATAGCTGCGCAGGTTGCTAATGTCGTCATAGACATATATGGTGAGCGACGAACCACGAAGCGTGCTGCCCACGAAAGTTTGCTGGTTAGCGTTGTATTCCGTATACTTTTTCTGTGAGGGGATCGTAATGACAGGGACAGTCACCTCGTTCGACACCCATCCATCTTTATCACCTCCATGCAGCACCAGGCGGTAAGTGCGTCCAGTGACGGAAGCTATGCAAGAATAACCAGTAATGCTTTCACTATATGTCTCCCAGGCCCCATCTCGGTTCATCTGTAGGGTGTAACTATCACCACCAAAGGTTTTCGGCGAGGGGAATGAGAACTCAACATCATAACTCCAGTTTAACCCTTGGAAAGAAGACAATGTGGTATGCGACAGATGCAGACCACCAAAGTGCCCATCCTCAGCTTTCTCTAAAGTTGGCATTTCTGGCAACGGACCCTTCGAACCCGGTATTACGGGATCGGGCTGCATATGTTGTGCCTGCACTACCCCTATCGGCAGTAG
>JAEETD010000091.1 GCA_016290175.1 Prevotella sp.
TTGCTGACGGTATGGCTCTTGCTGTGGATGGTGAAACGCAGTCCGGAGACCTGCGGGAAGTTGCCGTCGAGCACGGGCACGAGGGCCGTGCAGCGGATGAGCATCTGTTGGAGCTGCTGGGCAGTGACCATAATGCGGCGCAGGGTGTTGTCGTAAGGCAGCATACCGATAATGTCGCCGTAAGTGATTTCGCCGGCATTGATGTCGTTGCGGATGCCTCCGCCGTTCTCCAGTCCGATGTCGGCCTTCATGGCATAACGGTAGGCATCGGCCACCAGGTCGCCGGCATTGGTCTCCTGACCGCGCACGATCCACTGGTCGTTGTCGTCGCTCACCACAAGGGTGTAGTCGCTGTGGGCTACCACCTCTGAGGTAACGGCCTTCACTTTCTGGTGGATGCTGTCGATGGCAGCGGCGACGGCTGTGTTCTCATAGGGGATGTCGTTGCTCTTAATGAGCTGGGTGATGAAGCGGCCGTCGGGGGTGATAAGCAATTTGCCCACATTGGCGAACTGCGTACCTGTCTGAGTGACGGTGATCTCACGGCCGTCGAGATTCCTGACCTTCACTCCTTCGAAGATCTCATGGGAATGGCCGTCGAGCACCACGTCGATGCCGCGGGTGTTATTGACAAGACGGTGGGAACTGAATCCCATCGACTGCGGGGTCTCACCCACATGTGAGAGCAAGACAACATAGTCGGCACCCTCCTTACGGGCATTGTCGACAGCCTGCTGGATGAGCTGATAGAAGGTTTTCGGCTTCAGGTCGTAGAGCAGGATGCCGTTGGTATCGTAGAAGGAGTAGCCCTCAAGGATCATCGTCTCTGGGGTGCAGGCACCGACATAGGCCACCTTCTTATTGCCGTACTGATGGATGACGTAGGGGGCATATACGGGCAGCGGCTCGCCGGCTTCATAGAAATTGGCGCAGGTCACAGGTGTGCCGACCTGCTCCAGCAACTGCTTCAGGCGGGGCACACCGTAGTCAAACTCATGGTTGCCTAAGGTGAGGGCGTGGTAGTCCATCAGCCGCATGATATCGGCGATGTACTGGCCTTTGGAGATGGCACCCGTGGTGTTGCCCTGCAGGAAGTCGCCGCAACAGACGGCTGCGGCATAGGCCGTGTCGGAACGGTTGATGGCATCGCGGAGGCCTGCCATCTTCTTATAACCGTCGATACCACAATGTACGTCGTTCTCGTAAAGGATCACGATACTCTTCTGGCAACTAGCTGCCTGGAAGCCCATCATCAGGGCTATCACACTAATGCATAATTTATAATTCATAATGCATAATTGTTTTATTTGTTTGTGATGCAAAGATACACAATTTTTCAAAAACAAAAAACAATGAAACAAAAAAAAGTGGGAAACTGACACTTTTTTCGTACCTTTGCAGCCAGATTTTGACCATAGATTCGATGAAACGACTATTTATCATTCTGATGACCATGATGCTGACGACCTTGGGCAGAAGCCAAGGCGTAAAGCCATTGCCGTCGCTCCATGTGGAAGGCAGGTGGCTGGTGGATACACACGGCAATCATGTAGTGTTGCACGGTGTGATGGACACACCGAACATGTATTTCAACGGCTGGCGATGGGGAAGTCCCTGGGACGGTTCCAATACCGGCTACAACACAACGGGTGCTACGAAATGCAAGAACTACTTCGAAAAGCTCTTTGCAGGTATGGAAGAGTCGAAATGCACCGTATTCCGTCTGCATATGGATCCTGCCTGGACCAATGACCCGTCGGACAGCTATAAATATGCAGGTTCGGAAGGTCAGGCTTCAGATGCCTCGGGTGAGGCTGATATCAAGAAGTTTAATCCCAACAGACTGAAGACCTATCTGAAATCGGTCTATTTCCCATTGGCCCAGAAAGCCATGAACCACGGTATGTATGTGGTAATCCGTCCGCCAGGCGTCTGTCCGCATAATATCCAGGTGGGTGACTACTACAACCAGTATCTGATGACGGTGTGGGATATCTTCTCGCAGAACGACTCCATCCGCAAATATGCCGGACAGATCAGCATCGAGCTGGCCAATGAACCCGTCAACCTGAGGAATGCCGATGGTCAGGACGATGCGAAGGCACTGCACGATTTCTTCCAACCCATCGTCGACAAGATCCGTGCCAACGGTTTTACGGGCATTATCTGGGTGCCGGGAACAGGCTATCAGTCGAACTACCGCAGTTATGCCTCCTGGCCCATCGAAGGCTACAACATCGGCTATGCCGTTCACGACTATCCCGGCTGGTATAACAGCAGCGACGACAATCCCGGCATCACCAACAAACGTAACAGTTTCCATGATGCCGTGCCCGTGGTTGATACCAATCCGATCCTTATCTCCGAGGTGGACTGGAGTCCGATCAAGGAACCGAAGGAGGTGGACCATTATAACGAGATGGGTCAGCCTACGTATAAGAACCTGGGTACCTGGGCCACAGCCTCAACCTCGAAGTGGGGCAAGGCCTATAAGGCGATGCTCGACTATTTCGGCAATATCTCGATGACGCTGACATCGACCGGGGATTATTTTGATATCGACACCCTTCTCAATAAGAAAAAGGTGGTGGCCTCGTTTGACGGGAATCCTGAGGCCTGCGCCAAGGCCTGTATGGACTGGTATGCTGACTTTTACACGAAAGACTGGGCTCATGCCGACTTCAAGAACTTCGTGGTGAGCGATCTGGGTAACGGAACCTACAGGAACCCTATCATCGCCGCAGATTTCCCGGATCCCGATGTGATCCGCGTGGACGACACTTATTATATGGTCAGCTCCACGACGAACTGTTATCCCGAAGCCACCGTTGTGAAGTCGCATGACTTGGTGAACTGGGAGTATTGCGACGGGAGAGAGAGTCGGAAGATAGTGGAGAATGTTGCTGGTGAACAGTCGGATGCTACGCATCAGAAGGCGCTCTTCGATACCCCGGACGGTGAATGGTGGACTATCATACAGGAAGATCACGGCGTTCTGGGCCGTATGCCCAGTCTGCAGCCAGTGAAATGGGTGGACGGTTCTCCTGTGGTGGGCAACAACGGTGAGCCGTATGCCATCTACACCAAACCCAGTGTGGGTAGCAGCTATCCCCGTAACCCCCTGCCCACGAACGATAACTTCCGTAGCTATCCTCTGGGTATGCAGTGGCAGTGGAACCACAATCCTGATGACGGCGCCTGGACACTCTTTGAGCGTCCGGGATGGCTGCGCATGAAAACAGGAACAACCGTAGAGCATCTGACACAGGAATGTAACATCCTTACCCAGCGCATCTTTGCCTATACGGATAAGGCTTCTTTGGGTACGGTATGCATCGATGCTTCACATCTGCAAGAGGGTGACCGGGCGGGCATCTGCATCCTGCAAGAGCCATACGCCATGATTGCCGTAGAGGTCAAAGACGGGCAGCACCGCATTGTTTGCGGTGAACAGGCAAAGACCGTCGGGATGACGGATGTGGTCTATTTGCGTGCATCGGTGAACTGTGCCGACGGCAAGACACAATTCTGTTATTCGCTCGATAACAAGACCTTTACTCCGTTGGGAGAGCAGACTCTGCCAGACTCCAACCTCACGACAGCAGGTGCACGGTTCGGCCTGTTCTGCTATGCCACAAAGGAGCATGAGGAACGTGGATATGCCGACTTCGACTGGTTCTCGACAGAGGACAGCTACGATGAGGCCAGCTATTATCCGGCAGACTTCACAGGCTATAGCGAGGACATGCTCACCGCTGAGAAGATAGAATTGTCAGTTACGCAACCGGAGGTGATGATAGGCAACAGCATTATCCTGCAGATGACGGCTACCTTCCGCGACGGACACACAGAGAATGTGGCTTCGCAGACGCTTTATGAAATGGTTGATAACGACTGTATCATGATACAGAACGGACGTCTGTATGGCTTGAAAGAAGGTGAGGCACAGGTAAAGGCTGTCTATACCGATCCGATGGGGCATGAACTGGAGGCACAGTTCAACGTACGTTCAACATTCTTCCCGTTTGGTGCCCAACACATCAAGACTGACTTCTTCGGAAACGGCACCTATACCGAAAAGACACATACCTTCCGTCCCGGACAATGGGGACAGATGGGATGGGAATATCCCAGCGGAATCGATATGTCGGACTATAAGTATCTCGTGATTAAGTTGTCTGCCACCAGTAGCAGTTCACACCTGAATATCTTCACAGAAAACAGCATCTGGTCACCATGTTATTCCACAGCCGACTTTGGTACGAAGACACAGATTGTGGTGAACCTGCAGACAGCGAAGTACACCAGCGACGGCAACAAGAAAGGCCAGCAACTCGACACGAAGAATATCCGTATCGTGGCATTCTGGGGCAATGGCAGTCAGGATATCAAGGTGAAGGATATGTATCTGACCAACAATGCTGACTATTCGCCCAACGGCATTGATGCGGTGCGTCTCATGCCGGTTGGCGGCGATGGCAGGGTGTATGACCTTCAGGGACGTCGTGTGAATAGCGGCGCATTGGAGAAGGGTGTCTATATCAAGGACGGTAAGAAGATAATGATAATGCATAATTAATAATGCATAATGCATAATATGGAAACCAAAATGAGAAAATTACTGATTGTTTTAACGGCATTGCTGACAACGGCTGTTGGCCGTGCCCAGAATGTGAAGGTGGAGTTTATCACACCGAGTATTGTACACATCGTGAAAGGTCAGCCCACGAAGACATTGGTCATCACGGCTCAGCCCGGAAATGTTCAATGTTCAATGACTGATGGTCAATGGAAAAGCAGCGAACTGACTGTGAAACAGGACGCCAAAGGAAACCTGACCTTCCTGACCGCCAAAGGCAAGTTGCTGCTGAAGGAGAAGAGTTGTGATGTGTCGGAAGCCCGTCAGACCTTCACGCTCGACAAAGATGAGGCTGTCTACGGTCTGGGCACTATCCAGAACGGTAAGATGAACCGTCGAGGCGAGAAGAAACGCATGGAACAGTCGAACCTGGAGGACTTCCAGAACGTGCTGCAGAGCATCAAGGGCTGGGGACTCTATTGGGAGAACTATTCGCCGACACTCTTTGAGGACAATGCCGAGGGCATGACCTTCGATGCGGAAGTGGGAGAGGGCGTGGACTATTACTTCATGTATGGCGGTTCTGCTGACGGTGTGATTGCACAGATGCGCTATCTTACGGGCGATGTACCAATGTTCCCGCTCTGGACCTACGGCTACTGGCAGTCGAAGGAACGTTATAAGACTGCTCGCGAAACAGAGGGTATCGTCGACCAGTATCGCAAGCTGAACGTGCCCCTCGACGGTATCATCCAGGATTGGCAGTATTGGGGTTCTAACTATCTGTGGAACGCGATGGACTTCCTGGCAGAGGACTTCTCGAACGGCAAGCAGATGATTGAGAATGTCCACAAGAAAAACGCTCATTTTATGATTTCCATCTGGGCCAGTTTCGGACCGATGACCAAGCAGTTCCGTGAGCTGGAGGCAAAGGGGCTGTTGATGCCTTTCGAGACCTGGCCGCAGAGCGGTATCTCGCATGTCTGGCCTCCGATGCGCGACTATCCCTCTGGCGTGAAGGTTTATGATGCCTTCAGTCCTGACGCCCGCGCTATCTATTGGAAATACCTGAAGACGCTTTATGACTACGGCTGCGATGCCTGGTGGATGGACTCTACCGATC
The DNA here is from genome assembly GCA_016290175.1 of Prevotella sp. GTDB lineage: Bacteria > Bacteroidota > Bacteroidia > Bacteroidales > Bacteroidaceae > Prevotella. The sequence goes on from JAEETD010000091.1 coordinate 5,703, forward strand.
CCGACTTCTTCGATCCCAAAGAGAGCGACTATGCCCACAAGGTGTATGGCGGTACATGGCGCTCGCAGCGCAATGCCTTCCCGTTGGAGACCGTGCGTGGCATCTATCAGGCTCAGCGCAAGGACGACCGGGGCAAGCGTATCTTCATCATGACGCGTTCATCGTTTGCCGGACAGCAGCACTACGGCTCGAATATGTGGAGCGGCGATGTGAACTCCTCATGGGATATGCTGCGCAAGCAGGTGCCCGCAGGACTGAGCTTCTCGCTGACGGGTAATCCAAACTTCAATACCGACATCGGCGGTTTCTTCTGCAACTCGTATAACACGCGTGGCAGCGGCTCGGCTCCCAGGAATCCGCAGTTCCAGGAGTTGTATGTGCGTTGGATGCAGTACGGCCTGTTCTGTCCCGTCTTCCGCAGTCACGGTGCCGATGCGCCCCGTGAGATCTGGCAGTTCGGCGAGAAAGGACAGCCTGTCTACGATATCATCGAAAAGACCATCCGCCTGCGTTATCGCCTCATACCTTATTTATATAGTACGGCCTGGCAGGTGACATCTGCCAACGACAGCTACATGCGTCCGTTGTTTGCCGATTTCGCTCAGGACAGGAAGGTGTGGGATATGACCGATGAGTTTATGTTCGGCCACAGTATCCTGGCCTGTCCGATTGTCAATCCGCAGTATACCGAGGAGAAGGTGATCCGTACGAATGCTATGACAGGATGGGATAGGAATAAGGAGTCTGGAGACAGGAGTCAGGAGTCAGTAGTTAATTGGCTGGAAACGAAGAGTGCTGTGAAGTATCTGCCGAAGGGAGCTCTATGGTATGACTTCTGGACGAACAAATCCTTTAAGGGCGGACAGAATGTGACGCTGGAGACCACCCTCGACCGTGTCCCGATGTTCGTACGTGCGGGCAGCATCCTCCCCCTCGGTCCCGAGATGCAGTATGTAGGCGAGAAGGCCTGGGACAATCTCGAGATCCGCGTCTATCCCGGTGCCAATGGCTCGTTCGTGCTCTATGAGGATGAGGGCGACAACTATAACTATGAGAAAGGTGTGTACAGCACGATCACTTTCAGTTGGAATGACAAGGCTCGAAAGCTCACCATCGGGGCCCGGAAAGGCGAATTCCCAGGCATGCTGATGTCGCGTCAGTTTACCATTGTTTTGCCTGACGGTCGCCAGCAACAGGTCAGCTACGATGGTACAGAATGTGTTATTTCGCTCTTGTAACAAGGGCGTGTTACATTTCCAAAGATATATGTTACAAAAGAAGAGTCCGATGTGGCTCTTCTTTTGTAATTTTGCACCATTCTTGCATTGCAAGCGTACTAAAGAAACGATTTGCTAATAGACTATTCATTAATATTCAGGAAAATGAAGAAGAAAATCTTATTGTTAATGGCCCTGGCTGGCTGTATGTCAGTCCAGGCGCAAGGTCTGAAGGATGTCTATAAGGACTACTTCATGATTGGTGTCGCTGTAAACCAGCGCAATGTGACTAATGCTGAGCAGGCAGCTCTCGTTAAGAAGGAGTTCAACAGCATGACTGCTGAGAACGACATGAAGCCCGAGCCCACTGAGCCCCGTGAGGGCGAGTTCAACTGGGAGAATGCCGACCGTATCGCTAACTTTGCCCGTGCCAATGGTATCAAGCTGCGCGGACACTGTTTGATGTGGCACTCTCAGATCGGCCGTTGGATGACTGCCGAGGGTACGACCAAGGAGCAGTTCTATGCGCGCATGAAGAACCATATCCAGGCTATCGTCTCCCGTTACAAGGACGTGATCTATGCATGGGATGTGGTGAACGAGGCTATGAGCGACGATGCCAACGCCACTGACCCCTATCGTCAGAGCGCGATGTACAAGCTTTGTGGCGACGAGTTCATTGAGAAGGCTTTCCAGTATGCCCATGAGGCTGACCCAAAGGCCCTGTTGTTCTACAACGACTACAGCACCGTAGATCCTCACAAGCGTGACCGTATCTACAACATGGTGAAGAAGATGAAGGCCAAGGGTATACCCATTGACGGTATCGGTATGCAGGCTCATTACAATATCTATTATCCCTCTGAGGCTCGTCTCGACTCAGCCATTACGCTGTTCAAGACCGTTGTAAAGCACATCCATATCACTGAGTTCGACATCCGTGTGAACGAGGAGATGGGTGGTGGCCTGTCGTTCAGCCGTGAGGGTGCTACCGTTACTGACTCCGTGAAGCAGCATCTTGCTGACCAGTATGCCCGTTGCTTCCGCGTGTTCCGTAAGCATAAGGACGTCATCGACTGTGTGACCTTCTGGAACCTTGGTGACCGCGATTCTTGGCTCGGTGCCCGCAACTATCCGCTGCCTTGGGACGAGAACTATCAGCCTAAGCTGGCTTACGAGTATATCCGCGACATGAAAGCGCCTAAGTGGGATATGCCTAAGCGCCCGGCACGTCGGCCGCGTCCACAGGGTGGCTTCGGACAGGGTGGACAATTCCCCGGTGGTTTCGGTCAGGGCGGTCCTGGTCAGGGACAGCGTCGTCGTGGTCAGGGAGGCCCTGGTGGCTTCGGTGGCTTCGGCCAGCAGCGCGCTCAGTTTGACGCCAGCCGTGCTTTCCCCCAGCAGGAGGGTATCAAGGAGGACTTCGTTCCTTCTGAGCTGAACCAGCCCGGACAGCAGTATCCGCAGGTGAACTCTCAGGGTTATGCCCGCTTCCGTATTGAGGCTCCCGATGCACAGGCTGTGAATGTAGGCCTTGGTCTTGGTGGCCAGGGTGGAACTCAGTTGAAGAAGACCTACGACGGTTCATGGGTAGGCACCACAGCCGGACCGATGGACGAAGGTTTCCACTACTATCACATTACCGTTGACGGTGGAACATTCAACGATCCTGGTACTGGTAACTACTATGGTTCTACCCGTTGGGAGAGCGGTATCGAGATTCCTGCTAAGGATAAGGACTTCTACGCTATGAAGAATGTACCTCATGGTAAGGTTTCACAGATCCTTTTCTGGAGTGAGAGCACCAAGCAGTGCCGTCGTGCATTCGTTTACACGCCGCCGACATACGACAAGGATGCCAAGACCAGCTATCCCGTGCTCTATCTGCAGCATGGCTGGGGTGAGGACGAGACCGCCTGGATGACTCAGGGTCACGCCAACCTCATCATGGACAACCTGATTGCTGAGGGTAAGATCAAGCCCTTCATCGTGGTTTGTACCTACGGTATGACGAACGAGATGGGCTTTGGTGGTGGCGGTCGTGGTGCTGCTGCCCAGAACTTCGAGAAGGTGCTCTGCGACGAGCTTATACCTTATGTCGATGCCAACTTCCGCACCATCGCCAAGAAGGAGAGCCGCGCTATGGCCGGTCTGTCGATGGGCGGTATGGAAACGCACTCCATTACCCTGGCTCGTCCTGAGTTGTTCAATTACTACGGACTGCTCAGCGGTGGCGTCTACACCCCCGAGGAGATTAAGGATAAGAATCAGGTGAAGTACATCTTCCTGAGCTGTGGTTCTAAGGAAGGTCCCGACCGCATCAAGTCGGCTGTGGATACGCTGAAGG
>JAEETD010000092.1 GCA_016290175.1 Prevotella sp.
TGGCGAGTAATCGCGATTGTGTCAATCACCAATGTGTTGGTCATTGGTGCTATATTCATGTTTGTCATGGCCATGTGCCTGCTGGAAAGCGACATGCGCGCACAATACCTGATGGAAGGGATAGAGGGCAGGATAGAGACGATGGTACAGGTGGTGAAGACGGCCACCTTTAACAACCGTGACGAGGTGGAAGCCCACTTGGAGAGTCCTGAGGCAGTCTTCGATGCCCTAGAGCGCGAACTACGGGTGAACAAGCGTCTCGTGGGTTGCTTTGCCGCCTTTGAGCCTGACTATTATAAAGGCCAGGGCAGATGGTTCGAAGCCTACGCATACTATACCGACAGCACTCACATTGAGCGCAGACAAATAGGCTCGCCAAAGCATGACTACTTCAACGGCGTGTGGTATGAGAAAGGATTTGGTCTGGAGAGAAACGACGACGGCTACCTGACTGATCCGTACTTCGATGATTCAGTCGGCAGCAGCATGTACTGCAGCTATGTCCTGCCCCTCTTTGACAGCAAAGGCCGCAAGGTGGGCGTCTATGGTGCAGATCTGAACCTTGATTGGATTGATAAGATGGTCCTCGGTGCGGAGGCGAAGGTCAAGCAGATAGGATCTATGGAAAGTGATCCGGATAATCCTGACGACGTCAATGCTTTCTTCATCCAGATTCTCGATAGTAAAGGTAAGAAGATTGCCGGTACTGAGACCATCGATGAAGAAACACTCAAGAAGATACAGGAGAACGACAGTCTCAGTGATAAAAAAATGAAGATTAATGACGAGACCTATTATCTCTATTCTAAGCGGATTGCCCATACCGGCTGGACCTTGGTTGTGGCGCAGCACTGGGAAATGGTGTTCTTCGATGGCATCATACTTGGCATCATCATTGTCTTCTTCATGGCCGTTGGCATGCTCGTCATCTTCTTTTTCATGAGCCGCAGTATTCGCCGTGCCACCAAACCTTTGGGCTTCTTGTCCGAATCGGCCCAGGAGGTGGCTAAAGGTAATTTCGATACATCGCTACCAACATTCAAGTACAATGATGAGGTGGCCCAGCTTCGCGATTCATTCGATACCATGCAGCAGTCGCTGAAGCAGTATGTGGAGGAACTGAAGGTGTCGACCGCCGCGAAGGCTTCCATAGAGAGTGAGTTGAATGTAGCTCAGAGTATCCAGATGTCGATGCTGCCAAAGACGTTTCCCGCCTTCCCTGAGCGCAAGGACATTGAACTCTATGCTGCACTGACGCCGGCCAAGGGCGTCGGTGGCGATCTCTATGATTTCTTTATCCACGACGAGAAACTCTTCTTCTGTATCGGCGACGTGTCGGGGAAGGGTGTACCGGCATCGCTAGTGATGGCCGTCACCCGGACGCTTTTCCGTAATATCTCGGCCCACACCGGAGAACCGAGCCATATCGTGGAGACCATGAACAAGAACATCAGCGAGGGCAATGATAACAATATGTTTGTTACGCTGTTTGTCGGTGTGCTCGATCTGGCTACAGGTCACCTGCGCTACTGCAACGCCGGCCATGATGCCCCATTCATCCAAAATGACCTGCTTCCCTGCGATCCGAATCTCCCCGTTGGTGCCATGCCGGACATATCGTTCTCCGAACAGGAAATAATGATCGCTCCTGACACTACCATTTTCCTCTATACCGACGGACTGACAGAGGCCGAGAATGCCACCTGCGAACTTTTCGGAATGCAGCGTGTTACCAACGTCATCACGCATTTTAACGGCTCTCCCCAGCAACTGATTGAGACCATGACCGATGCTGTACACAAATTCGTTGGTGATACTGAGCAGAGTGACGACCTCACCATGCTCGCCATAAAATATAAACAGAATACAACTATATGAAGATATTAACAAGAATGTGCATGGCCGTCGTGATGGCTGTCGCGAGTGGCAACGTGTATGCGCAGAAGAGTCCTGTCGGCATTGTCAGTGTGCAGGATTCTGTGAAAAGCATTCAGTTTGGCATCATATCATCGGTGGCTCCTGATGGTGGACATGGCCTGCAGTTGTCTGGTGTCTCGAACGCATCGGCGCAGAACTTCACCGGCTTGCAGTTGAGTAGCGTCAGCAACATCACCAACGGCATGGATCGCGGTCTGCAACTGTCAGGCATTCTGAATGTTTCAGAAGCAATGATGGGCGGTTGGCAATTTGGCGCTGTCAACTATACCGACTCACTGAACGGTGCACAGATAGGTGTGTTTAATATTGCCCGCAAGCGTCCGAAGGGTTGGCAGATAGGACTCATCAACCTGTCGTACGATAGCATTGGCCATAAGATAGGTCTGGTAAACGTTAACCCGATGACCGCCATCGACGTGATGTTGTATGGCGGTTCATCGACCAAGGCTAATATTGCTGTGCGCTATCGCAATCAGAGCACGTATAACATCCTGGGTGTGGGAACCCACTTCATGGGCCTCGACTCAAAGTTCTCCGGTGCTGTGTTCTACCGCCTGGGTCAGTATTTCCCGTTGACGGAGAAATGGAGCCTGAGCGGCGACATAGGCTATTACCATGTGGAGACCTTTGCCCAGAACTCTAACGACAAGCCCGAGCGCCTCTATTCCCTGCAGGCCCGTCTCAATGCCGACTATCAGATCAATCCGAAACTCGGAGCCTTTGCCTCGGTGGGCTGGGGACTCACACGCTACTACGACAAAAACGAGACCTATCGTAACCGTCCGTTGGTGGAGCTTGGTTTGACGTGGCGTCAGCCGCGCAACCAGCACGATACGTGGAAACGGGCCTGGGAGGAGAAACGGTCGAAACTGGTGTTCTCTGACTCCACGATGGCACAGCCCGTGAAGAAACGTTACTGGCAGGCCGCTGCCGAGGTGACGGGTATCAATGTGGGCGTACAGCTGTTCGATCGCTACGCCATTAATTCTGATTTTGCCCAGACCACCTTACGCACGCTGAAACGTAATTTCACCGATGGCATGGTATGGGACAATGATTTCTTCATCACCAACCTTTTTGCCCATCCCTATCACGGCAATCTCTATTTCAATGCTGCCCGTACCAACGGCCTCACTTTCTGGGAGTCGGCACCTTACGCCCTTGGCGGTTCGCTGATGTGGGAGTTCCTGGGTGAGACGGAGCCACCCGCCATCAACGATGTCATTGCTACTTCCATGGGTGGTATGGCCATCGGTGAGATGACACATCGGCTCAGTCGCACCATACTTGACGACCGTGACCGCGGCTTCTCCCGTTTCTTGCGTGAGGCGGCTGCTACCATCGTCAACCCCATTCAGGGTCTGCACCGTATCATCTCGGGTGATGCCTGGCGCGTTCGCAGCGATCATTATCGCTATCACGACTTCAACAAGATCCCCGTCGATGTGTCATTCTCTGTCGGTTGGCGCTATCTGGCCGACGATGGTGCTATGTTCCGTGGAATTCATGCTCCCTTTATCAACCTGACGCTGATGTATGGCACACCTGTCGATGGTGAGCGTCATACCACACCCTACGATTTCTTCGATCTGGAGTCGAACGCTGCATTTGGTGGCGGACAGCCGATGGTCAATCAACTTCTGATTGTAGGCCGTCTGTGGAGTACGCCTATTCTGGATAAGAAGGATATGGCAGGCGAGTTTGGTATCTACCAGCACTTCAACTATTACGATGCCAAGCCCATCGAAGACGGTTCGGAGCTGACCCCATATCGTATCAGCGAGGCGGCTGGCTTCGGTCCTGGTTTCATTTTCTCGCTGCCTCAGATTGGTGCCATCTCGAAGTTGGAACAACGTGTATTCCTCAGTGGCATTCTGCTCGGTGGTACCAAGAGTGACTATTTCAACGTCATTGAGCGCGACTACAACATGGGCAGCGGATTCAGCATCAAGTCGAAGACTCAGCTCGACTTCGGTAAGTTCGGCCGTTTCATACTCAATGCCAAGTACTTCCGTATCTACACGTGGAAGGGGTATGAGGACAAAGACTTGCAGGCCTACGCCGACGGCACCAAAGATCTGCACTACCTGAATGTGCAGGGCGACCATAGCAATGCAGCACTGTTGGTTATTAATCCTGTGATGGAGATGCACCTTACCCGTCAGTGGTCCATCACCTTGTCGGGAGCCTATTTCTCGCGCCGTACATATTATAAGTACTTCGACAAAGTGCATGCCAACACCTTCGAAACCAAGTTAGGACTGACTTGCCGTCTGTGAACATTACACCTATTATATATAATATATGAACGAGAAAGAAAACAAGCAGCCGAGTCTGCAATTGGAACTGCCACAGGATGTGGCACAGGGAGAGTATGCTAACTTCGCCATTATTACACACTCCAGCAGTGATTTTATCGTTGATTTCGCCCGTGTTCTGCCTGGCGTGCCTAAAGCCCAGGTGAAGAGTAGGGTGATCCTGGCCCCGGAACATGCCAAACGCCTGCTGGCTGCCCTGCAGGAGAATATCTTCCGCTATGAACGGGAGTTCGGTCCCATTAAGATTCCCACTCAGGAAGACCGCGCTGTGGCCCCATTTGACGTGCCAAAGGGCGAAGCATAGCCAAAGAGAGTGCTAATAATTTGTAAAAGTGTTATATCTTGTTAAATTAAACAGGGTATAACGCTTTTTCTTCATTATATATTAGGTGGAATCAGAAAATAGTTGTACCTTTGCAGCCCGAAACGCCCTTTTGTGACCAAATTGGGCGTGTAAAGTGTTGAATATAAACAAAATATAACATATAAATAATTAAAAAGTAAAAGTATTATGCCTACAATTTCACAATTGGTAAGAAAAGGCAGAAAGGTGATTGTCGACAAGTCGAAGTCACCCGCGCTGGACAACTGTCCTCAGCGTCGCGGTGTCTGTGTACGTGTCTATACGACAACCCCGAAGAAGCCTAATTCGGCTATGCGTAAAGTAGCCCGTGTTCGTCTGACAAATCAGAAGGAAGTTAACTCTTACATCCCCGGAGAGGGACACAACCTGCAGGAGCACTCTATTGTGCTCGTACGCGGTGGACGTGTGAAGGACCTGCCCGGTGTGCGTTATCACATCGTCCGCGGTACACTCGATACTGCCGGTGTGGCAAACCGCCTGCAGCGTCGCTCAAAGTACGGTGCCAAGCGCCCGAAGGCTAAGAAGTAAACTGACCGGAGAGGGTTAGACAGCCAAAAGAAACAGAAAACAAAACCGTTTTGCTGGAGAAGCATTAAAGAAAGGTTGAGTAAATGTCCAAGCGAAGGACGTTGAAGATCAAGTAAAGGACAGCCTCCAAGCAGAATTTAAAGATTCAAAACAAAATGAGAAAAGCAAAACCAAAGAAGCGTGTGATCCTGCCGGATCCAGTTTTTAATGACACCAAGGTGTCGAAGTTTGTGAACCACCTGATGTACGACGGTAAGAAGACCAAGTCGTATGAGATTTTCTACAATGCACTTGAGACCGTAAAGGGCAAGATGCAGAATGAAGAGAAGTCTGCTCTGGAGATCTGGAAGCAGGCTTTGGACAACATCACTCCCCAGGTGGAGGTGAAGAGCCGCCGTATCGGTGGTGCTACCTTCCAGGTGCCTACGGAGATCCGTCCCGACCGTAAGGAGAGTATCTCAATGAAGAACATGATCCAGTTCGCCCGCAAGCGCAGCGGCAAGTCAATGGCCGACAAGCTCGCAGCTGAGATTATGGACGCCTTCAATAACCAGGGTGGTGCCTTCAAGCGTAAGGAGGATATGCACCGCATGGCTGAGGCTAACCGCGCATTTGCACACTTCAGATTCTAAGGATAAGGTAATAGTATATTAGGTAAAAAGATAAAAGGATAATAGACAATGGCAAATCGCGATTTACATTTGACCCGTAACATCGGTATTATGGCCCACATCGATGCCGGTAAGACCACAACCTCTGAGCGTATCCTGTTCTATACAGGTAAGACGCACAAGATCGGCGAGGTGCACGATGGCGCAGCCACGATGGACTGGATGGCCCAGGAACAGGAGCGCGGTATCACTATCACTTCCGCTGCTACGACCTGTAACTGGACATGGAACAACAAGCAATACAAGATTAACCTGATTGATACTCCGGGACACGTTGACTTCACCGCTGAGGTGGAGCGTTCGCTGCGTGTGCTCGATGGTGCTGTGGCAACTTATTCTGCCGCCGACGGTGTGCAGCCTCAGTCTGAGACTGTATGGCGTCAGGCCGACAAATACAATGTTCCCCGTATCGGTTATGTGAACAAGATGGACCGCTCTGGCGCTGACTTCTTCGAGACAGTACAGCAGATGCGTGACATCCTTGGTGCCAACCCCGTAGTGATTCAGGTGCCTATCGGTGCTGAGGAGAACTTCAAGGGTCTGGTTGACCTGATTAAGATGAAGGCTATCCTGTGGCATGATGAGACCATGGGCGCAGAGTATGACATCGAGGATATTCCCGCTGACCTGCAGGCAGAGTGCGACGACTGGCGTAACAAGCTGCTCGAGGCTGCTGCCGAATATGACGAGGCTCTGATGGAGAAGTATTTCGATGATCCTGCCTCAATCACCGAGGAAGAGATCATCGCTGCTATCCGTAAGGGTACCATCGCCATGCAGTGCACCCCGATGCTGCTCGGTTCTTCATACAAGAACAAGGGTGTGCAGCCCCTGCTCGACTATGTGTGCGCCTTCCTGCCCGCTCCCGTTGACGTGGAGATGGTGATGGGTACCAATCCCAACACTGAGGAGGAAGAGGGCCGCAAGCCTTCTGAGGACGAGCCTACATCCGCTCTCGCCTTCAAGATCGCAACCGATCCGTACATGGGTCGTCTGGTGTTCTTCCGTGTCTACTCTGGTAGCGTGAAGGCCGGTTCTTATGTGTTCAATCCCCGTTCGGGTAAGAAAGAGCGTATCAGCCGTCTGTTCCAGATGAACTCCAACAAGGAGATTCCCATGGAGTCGATCGACGCTGGTGATATTGGCGCAGGCGTAGGTTTCAAGGATATCCGTACGGGTGATACCCTCTGTGAGGAGGATAAGCCCATCGTATTGGAGTCGATGACCTTCCCTGACACGGTGATCTCTATTGCCGTTGAACCGAAGTCTCAGGCTGACGTGGCTAAATTGGATAACGGTCTGGCTAAGTTGGCTGAAGAGGATCCTACCTTCACTGTCCGTACCGACGAGCAGAGTGGTCAGACCATTATCTCCGGTATGGGTGAGCTTCACTTGGATATCATCATTGACCGACTGAAGCGTGAGTTCAAGGTAGAGTGTAATCAGGGTAAGCCTCAGGTGAACTATAAGGAGGCAATCACCAAGACTGTGATGAACTATCGTGAGGTTTACAAGAAGCAGTCGGGTGGTCGCGGTAAGTTCGCCGATATCATCGTGAACGTCGGTCCTGTCGACGAGGATTACGATATCAAGGAGAATGGACCTCTGCAGTTCGTCAATGAAGTGAAGGGCGGTAACATTCCTAAGGAGTATATCCCCGCCATCCAGAAGGGCTTCGAGGCTTCTCTGAAGAATGGTATCCTTGGTGGCTACCCGATGGATTCGCTGAAGGTGGTTGTGGTTGACGGTTCATTCCACCCGGTTGACTCTGACCAGCTGTCGTTCGAGGTTTGTGCCCAGATGGCTTACAAGGCAATCTGTGCTCAGGCTAAGCCCGTACTGATGGAACCCATCATGAAGCTTGAGGTAGTTACACCTGAGGAGAATATGGGTGATGTGATCGGTGACCTGAACAAGCGTCGCGGTCAGGTAGAGGGTATGGACGAGGCTCGTTCGGGTGCCCGTGTCGTAAAGGCAATGGTTCCCCTGTCGGAGATGTTCGGTTATGTGACCGCCCTGCGTACCATCACTTCTGGCCGTGCTACCAGTTCTATGGAGTATGATCACCACGCTCCGCTGTCTTCAGCTCTGGCTAAGGCCGTGCTCGAGGAGGTGAAGGGCCGTGCAGACCTGGTATAAAGGTAAGAAAGTAAAACGGAGTGCCGCTGAGCAAATGACTCTTTAGCGGCCTCCATATTTAAATAACAATTAAAACAGTAAAAGACAATGAGTCAGAAAATTCGTATCAAGCTGAAGAGCTACGACCACAAATTGGTCGACAAGTCAGCAGAGAAAATCGTGAAGGCTGTGAAGGCCACCGGTGCTATCATCAGCGGTCCTATTCCCCTTCCCACTCACAAGCGTATCTACACCGTCAACCGCTCTACCTTCGTCAACAAGAAGGCTCGTGAGCAGTTCCAGTTGTCAGACTACAAGCGTCTGATCGATATCTACAGCTCTACCGCTAAGACCGTAGACGCTCTGATGAAGCTCGAACTTCCCAGTGGTGTTGAGGTTGAGATCAAGGTATAGGATTAAAAAATCTTAAATTAAGTTATGAGACGTGTAATTTTATTGCGCGTCTCATTATTTATATGTACCTTTGCAGCCGCAAAAGTGGCCATTGCGCTGGCTTTAGGCTATCAAACCACTGAAATAGAACGGTTTAGCTGCCCGGAAGGGTTATGCTGACTGTTTCTGTTTTTGCGCGTATTATAAACTTATATATTTAACAACATTATTAATTTTAAACTGAAATGCCAGGATTAATTGGAAGAAAAATCGGAATGACATCCGTTTTCAGTGCCGACGGTAAGAATGTACCGTGCACTGTTATCGAAGCTGGTCCTTGTGTTGTTACTCAGGTTAAGTCTGTTGAGAAGGACGGTTACAAGGCCGTTCAGCTCGCCTTCGGAGAGAAGAAGGAGAAGAATACCTCTAAGCCAATGATGGGTATCTTCAAGAAGGCTAACACAACACCAAAGGCCCACTTGGCCGAGTTCAAGTTTGACGAGGAG
>JAEETD010000093.1 GCA_016290175.1 Prevotella sp.
CAGCGATCAGATCCGTGACTGGGACAACGAGCTCTGTGCGCTCGTCAAGATACAAGGCGCGAAGATTGACAGCGTCTCCGGAGCCTTCGAAGTCAGGAAGCTTGGCTCCGAGGTTTGGGTCTATATGACCGACGGCGACCGCAAACTCACTATCCACAAGGATGGCTATGAGCCAAAGGATGTTGTCTTCAAGGATTACGGTGTTGACAACGTGAAGAGCAACAAGGTCTACCTGATGACCATCTTTGCCCCGGAACTCACCAAACAGAAGTTCTTCGTCGGATTATTCGGCGGTGCCAATTTCACCACTTCAGGTCTGAAGGCCGATTATGCCGGCTCAGCCGACTGGGTGTTCGGCTTCAATGTCGGAGCGAGTGCCTACTACATGTTCAGTGATATGATCGGAGCATCGGTGGGACTGTTCTTTGCCCAGAAAGGATACAAGTATTCCATCGATAACGCCGTACAGACCATTGTGGATGAAAAGGGAGAATTCCAGTTCCTCGATATTCCTGTACAGGCACTGCTTCACTTCGACCTGTCTGATGCAGTAGCCATGCAGATTCTCGCAGGTCCCTGCTTCAGTCTTAACATTGGCGGAAAGGCCACCTGTAACAATCCGTATTTAAGTGAGAAGTTCTCCGACATGTATTCCACTTTCCAGATGGGTGGTCAGGCAGGTGTGAGATTCGTCTTTGCCAAGCATATTGCCGTCGGGGCTGAGTACCAGTTCGGGTTCAGCGACTACAAATGCCAGGATATCGGCATCAATATCGGCTACATATTCTAAAAGAAACAAAACAATAAATATTACTTGATTATGAAAAAGGAATCTTTCTTCAGTAAACTTTCATGGCTGTTCACAGTCCTGTTCTTTATAAGCTGTGGTGGCGGCGGCTCCGACGACGAAGGGCCGGTATTGAGCGCGTCACCAAGATTCATCACGCTCGAAGCAACAGAGTCGGTGAATATCTCGGTCAACTCAAATACATCCTGGGACGTGACAGTCGATCAGAACTGGTTGAAATACTCGCCTTCCGGTGGTTCTAACAATGGATCGGTCTCCATCCATGCCGAAGACAACACGACAGGTGCAGACAGGACGACGCACCTGACGATCAAAGCCACCAGAGCCAATATTACCGTCGACATTCAGGTGACCCAGAAGGCGAAGTCTACTACACCCACTCCCACCCCTGATCCGACCCTGTCTGTCAGTACAAGCAGCATAAGCCTAGCAGCTGCCGGCGAAAGCAAGACGTTCAACATCACCTCTAACACGTCGTGGACGGTATCGAGTGATCAGTCATGGTGCACGGTAGACGCGACATCAGGCTCTGACAATAAGACCATTACCGTCAAGGCTGATGAGAACAAGAGCACAACCTCACGTTCTGCCAACATCACCGTGAAATATGGCAACAAGAGCGTGACCGTCACGGTAACGCAGGCCGGTGCAGACGTCCAGCTGACAGTTTCGCCCACCTCTCTCTCCTTTACGGAAAAAGAGGAAAGCAAGACGATTAGCATCGCCTGCAATACCAGCTGGAAAGCGTCTTCCAGCGAGTCATGGTGTACGGTCTCTCCTGCTTCAGGCAGCAACGACGGTGAAGTGACCGTGAAAGTCATGGCCAATGACGTTGCCAGCGAACGTTCTGCCACCATTACCGTCAAGGATGACAACGGCAAGGTAACACGCGAAGTTACGGTCACCCAAGCTGCAAAGCCTGACGACATTGGCCGCGACGACTACGGCGATGACACGAATTGGGATAAGAACAAATAACCCTTAAACAATGACGACAATGAAATACAAGAATATATTCAGCGCATTGGGCCTCACGCTTGTCATGGGGCTCGTGCTGATAGCCTGCTCCACCGACGAGATCTCAACGGAGAGACAACGGCCGGTAAGAATGGAGAATGGCATGTATGTCTATCCCGTCGACTTGGAATGTCCGACCCCCGGCTATCAGGACGGAAATGCGACGCGTGCCGTGAGCTATGACTGGAAAAACGGGGCTACCCTGTTCGTAAGGCTTAAAAGCGGGTCATCGTTTGTGCTGGGTTATGTCCAGTTCGATGCAGACGGCGGACATCTGTACACCTTCAGCGATTTGCCTGACACCAATAATGAAACAGAGTGCCATCTCGCCTATCTTGAGGATTCAAACGGCGACTACCTCTCCCTGAACCTCAATACGCAATGCTTCGACATCTACAACAATGGCAGACTGGTCAAGAGCACAACCATTCCCCTCGCCTCAGACACCATCTTCATCTCTGAGCAGACGGGAATCTATAGGACTACCGAGGGGAAATATACATCTTCCAACAAATATTTCACCATCAAGGCAACCCTTACCCCAAGGACGTGGCGCATGCGCTTCAGTGGAGAGAACGGCACAACCATCACCCTCCGGAGAAACGACAATGACGTCAGTTATCTGCAATGGTGGAAATGGTCGACGACAGAGGATTTCAGAATCGGCGGAAATGCAAGAACCATCCGACTGACGGTGAATAACGGCTACACACCGTATATCTATGGTTTCTTCGAGAACGGCGTGGTCAACAAGATTACCATAGAGAATGGCAATAAGACCTATACGCGCAACTTCGACGCCAGCTATATCAATGCCAGCAGCAGCGGCGTCTTTACCATTCCGACTGCATCGACCTACAGCAGCCTCGGATGGACACAGCAGAATACGGTGCTGTTCGAGGAACCGTATGTAAAATGGGGAGCCACATATGCTACTGTCAAGAGTGAGATGGCAGCACGCGGATATCAGGTTATGCAAGAAGCCGATGATGGTTCCTACATATTGTTTAAACCGAAGCATCAGGAAGATTACACATTTTACAGTTTTGAATCAGGACAGTTAAGGACTGTTTATGTTGACTTTGGCGATAATGTGACGATTGAGGAAATGAACAACTATCTGACGAGTCTCGACGGCGTCACATTCAAATACATGAGCAGTGATCATACATATTATTATAGTAACCCGAAGACATCAAGCACCATCTATCTGGATGAATACAAGGGAACGGTCATCTTAGGATATCTCAGAAGTGTCGATCTGTCTGTATCCCCCGCATCGCTCAGCTTTACTGCCAATGGAGGCACCAAAACAATCAACATCACCAGCAGCAGCTCATGGACGGCATCCAGCGACCAGTCGTGGCTGACCGTCTCGCCTGCAGCCGGTTCCAACGACGCAGAAGTGACCGTAAAGGCCGAAGCCAACACGAGCACCTCTCCCCGAACGGCAAAGATCACAGTCACTGATGGCGAAACCAGCCAGGTCATTGACGTCACTCAGGCAGGAGAGAATGTCTCGCTGTCAGTCTCCAAATCATCACTGAGCTTCACAGAGGCTGGAGGCAGTGAGTCGGTGACAATCACCAGTAATACCTCGTGGACGGCGACAAGCAACCAGTCATGGCTGACAGTCTCGCCGACTTATGGCACAGGCACCAAATCTGTGACTATCAAGGCTGATGCCAACACCAACACATCCTCCCGCACAGCTACGGTCACGGTGATATATGACAGTTTCACCAGGACCATCAACGTCACGCAGGCAGGGAAACCTGCTACTCAGGAACTGGTCCTGAAGGAAATGCTCCAAAGACCATTCGGAACGGTATATGGTGCTGCTTTTACAGTCTATACTTATACTGAGGTAAAAAATAAAGTCAAGGAAACATATACCATTGATGAAAAAGACAATTATTTCTGGATATGGGGGACTGAGAATGCGAGTCTGAGCAATATGACTTATCAAGGTATACCATGTCATGCCCTGAGTATCGACAAATATTCCTCAAAAAATGCAGTTTCATCCGTATATTATATTTTTGAAATTGATAAGTCCAAATTTTCTACTCCTTACACAACCATCAGAAAAATGGTTGACGATTTTAAGGCTATGGGTATTACTATGACTATTGAAACAAATACTGGTTCATACACTTTATCCAAATATTCTGGTTCCACTAGTAGTGCTAATTATTATGTAGAAGCTTCTGAATATTCAGCCAGTTATCAATTCATAGTCAGCATGTATTACAAATAATTAAGTAAACTCAAAACTACAATAGATGAAGTACAAGAATATATTCAGCACATTGGGCCTCACGCTTGTCATGGGGCTCGTGCTGATAGCCTGCTCCACCGACGAGATCTCAACGGAGAAACAACGGCCGGTAAGATTGGAGAACGGCATGTATGTCTATCCCGTCGACTTCGAATGCGCGAAACCCGGCTATCAGGACGGAAATGCGACGCGTGCCGTGAGCTATGACTGGAAAAACGGGGCTTCCATATTCACGAGAATCAAACACGGTTCATCGTTTGTATTAGGATATGTCCAGTTCGATGCAGACGGAGGACATCTGTACACCTTCAGCGAATTGCCTGACAATAATGATGAAACAGAATGCCATCTCGCATATTTTGAGGATTCAAACGGCGACTATCTCTCCCTGAACCTCGATACGCAATGCTTCGACATCTACAACAATGGCAAACTAGTCAGGAGCACAACCATTCCCCTCGCCTCGGACACCATCTTCATCTCTGAGCAGACGGGGCTTTACAGGACTACCGAGGGAAAGTTTTCCAGTTCTGAAAAATATTTCAAGATAAAGGCGACCCTTAGCCCAAGGATGTGGCGTATGCGCTTCAGTGGAGAGAACGGCACTACCGTCACCCTCCGGAAGAACGACAATGACATCAGTTATCTGCAATGGTGGAAATGGTCGACGACAGAGGATTTCAGAATCGGCGGAAATGCGAGGACAGTCCGGCTGACGGTGAACAACGGCTACACACCGTATATCTATGGATTCTTCGAGAATGGCATAATCAACAAGATCGCCATAGAGAATGGCGGCAAGACCTATACGCGCAACTTCGACGCCAGCTATATCAATGCCAACAGCAGCGGCATCTTTACCATTCCGACAGCATCGACCTACAGCAGCCTCGGATGGGAACAGCAGAATACGGTCCTGTTCGAGGAACCGTACGTAAAATGGGGAGCCACATTCGCTACTGTCAAGAGTGAGATGGCAGCACGCGGATTTAAGGTGATGGAAGAAGGTGAGAGTGATTCGTACTCGTACATCATGTATAAATCAAAACATCAGGAGGAATACACGTATTACGGCTTCACCTCCGGTCAGCTGAGTCTGCTTTTCGTCGACTTCGGCGATAATGTGACGATTGAGGAAATGAACAACTATCTGACGACTCTGGACGGTGTCACATTCAAATACACAAGCAGCGATTATACATACTACTTTGATGATTCCAAGACAGCAAGTACGATGTATTTGGATTTCATCGGCGGTTCTGTCAGTCTGGGTTATCTGTGTAATGTTTATCTCTCCACCTCCACCAATTCGCTGGACTTTACCGCAGATGGCGGCACGCAGACTGTGGTCCTCTTAAGCAATTCGTCATGGACGGCATCCAGCGACCAGTCGTGGCTGACCGTCTCGCCTGGCTCCGGCTCCAACGACAAAGAGCTGACCGTGAAGGCAGAAGCCAACAAGACCACCTCCTCCAGAACGGCTAAGGTCACCGTCACCAATGGCATTACCAGCCAGATCATTGAAGTCACCCAGGCAGGTGAAGCCAAACCCGATATCGTTATCTGGCAGGGCGAAATGTCTTGCGGTGGCTTTGATGGCACGGCTCTCCGTTTCAGCGACAACGAGGGAAAACTCCCGACTCTTAGCGATGCCACTTACGACCGGATGGTTGGCAAGACGATGTACCTCGACATCAAGGATGTTGTGATCGTTCCCGGTTACGATACCTGGATTAAGGTAACAAATGGCTGGTGGAGCGAGGATTACATAAAGGAAACTCCGGTTTATGCCGGCATGACGTTCGAGTTCGTATTTACGCAGCGCATGGCTAACCAATGTAAGAAAGGCGGTGAAGGCCGAGACCTCATGTTCATCAGTAACAACGGCCTCACCATCACCAAGTTCTACTATAAGCAGTGATTCACAACAGATAAACAGGTAAAGAAATGACTATAACAATGAATCATCTGAAAATCCTGACAGTCTGTCTGCTATTGGGCGTATGCAACACCATTTCCGCCCAATACGATGACGAGTATTACTATTCTCAGGGAAACTACGGGAATTACTATGGTCAGAGCAGCCGGAGCTACTATTCCTACGGCTCCTATGACTCGTGGAGCACCTTTTATATTGAATACTCCCCAGTAAAGATGAAAAGCGATGACGGATATGGCAGGTCGACAGATCTTCACGGCTTTTCCGTCGGTATCACCTATGCCATGAATCTGGGCGGAAGTCCTGTCTTCCTGGAGATGGGTGCTGAAGCCTCGGGGACATTCTCTTTCAGTCAGCACGACTCATATTATGATGACTACTATGGCAACTATAGCGAAGACCACAGCCTGGCTATCTATTCCACCCGTATTCCCCTGAATCTGCTGTTCCGGTGGAATCTGAATGACTACTTTGCTCTCATCCCCTACGGAGGCGTCAATGCCAAGCTGAATATCTCCGCACGAGAGCACTACGACGGATATGGAAGCTATAGCAGTTACGACATCGACCTCTTCGACGGTTCATTCAAGCGTTTCCAGATGGGATATCAGGCTGGCGTGAGAATGATGATCGGAAACATCGTATCGATCGGTGCCGGTTACAAAGGCGATCTGACTGGTTCGAGTTACGACAAATTCCACGGTGTATTTTTCCAACTCGGTTATTGCTTCTAAAATTACACAGTAGGAACCGACCCTACTGTGTATGATGGCTCCGATGGCGGCCTGCTGAAGGGTGATGTCCTCAGCCAGGTCCTCAGCCTTGCGCTGCGAGCCTACGCCTGCGCTGATCTTCGCGCCCTGCTCCAGCTTCAGGCCGTTGCCCTCCACGGTGGCCTTGAACAGGCCGAGGTCTTCGATCTTAACCACATAGCCGTCAAGGATCTTCTCCTTGATGAGCTGGGCGGCATCCGTCAGCACACCGATCATTTCACCCTGGGTGAAAGTGGTGGAGTGCTTCGACAGGAGCTTAGCCAGGTCCTTCATTTCCAGAGTCCCCTTGTACTCCACGCGGGGATAGTACAGACCAGCGGTGCCGGGGATGGCAGTGTTGGTGTTCTTTGTTACATTAAGTTCAATCATAACAGTCGATTTTCTTGTAATTGGTGAAACATTTTGTTAATACTCCCGGAGTATCAGAAATTGCTTCCGTACTGTTTCCAGATACTTCCCTACTATCTCCAGATACTTCCGTAGAAATCAGTAATACTTCCGGAGTATTGCGCACTACCCGTCGGCACGTCCTGAATTCCGCTGCAAAGATACGGAATCAGCTCCTATTGGTTGCCCTTTACCGTCCTTTACCGCTCTTTTCCGTCCTTTTCCGTCCTCACGCTCGGCATTCTCCTGTTCGCGAAGGGTAGCAGCCGCCTGGCTTTTTTCGGCCTCCGTCTGCTCCTGCGTCTGCTTCTGCCGTGCCTTATTCAGGCGCATCTTCGCGGCGGCATTCTTTGAGGTGAATTCGTTCTCCTTCCACAACTTCAGCTGGTTCTCCACTTTGAAATACCGCTTTTCCTCGAAGCGCATCCTGCCGGTCTTGGGATTCACGTCGGTCCAGTAGAAGAAGAACTCGTTGAGCATTTCCGTGTCGATGTTTCCGCGGGCGTTCCAGACTTTCATCTTGAAATCATTCAGACGAGTCTCAAAATCAGAGAATTCCAGAGAAATTTCCCGCCCCGCTCTCTCTCTCTGTTTCTCTTCTTTTTCTTTTTTTTCTTTTTCTATGGATAGATAGGGGGTTAGGGGGAAGGATTTCTTTTTCTGTTTTTCTCTTTCTCTCTTTCAGTGAAAAGTTTGAAGAAAAAATACTTCATCCGCCGCTGCATCCCCTTGATCAGCGCGCGCTCCTCCGCATCCATCAGTTCATACATCGCCACGGCCACGTAGGCATGGAAGAGAAGGGTGCCCGAAGCACTCCCCTCCTCCATATCCAGTCCGCTCAGTCTCAGCAAATCCGAAACATAACGTTCAATTTTTTCACAATCCATCATAGAGCCTCTTAAACATTTGGTACACGTCATTAATATATGCTTTGTCGAATTGTTTTTTGTGGCGTCTCAGCTATCCGTTCAGATGCAGGAAACTGAACACGATGTATACGCAATCAAAAAATTTCAGACGATGCAAAATGGGCAGTTTCTGCGTCATTTCAAGCAGGGTGTAATAGCACAACAACAGAGTTATCAGCCATACCTTGTCCTTTTTCTCCGCGATGTCCGCCAGCTGCGCCAGCAGCATCTCCTCAACCTGACGGATGTCCGTCGATTCCATCTTAGATTTGTCCATAGCCCACAGGATAAATGTTAAACTTCTCCATAACCTTCTGAATATCAGACGGGCGGACAACCGTTCCCGTCTCCATCTTTGCCATCGCCGCACCGAGATAACAGTAGTCGGCATTGAACATCAGCCGGGTCTCAGCGCCGAGACCTGTCTGCAAATCGCAGAAACGGATATACCTCTCCGTATCGTTTTCCGCGGACGGCGCAAACCGCTCAACGATCTTACGGATGGTAGCGCAGTCGTGTTTCCTGCGGTAGGTGCGCATCAGCACGAGCCAGGCACGGATGCCGTGCTCGCGGGTGTCGAACTCCACGAACCCCTTGCGGGTTCCCGTCATGCCAATCCAGCTGCTGCCGTTGGCACGGATGTTGTAAATATTATTCTTCG
>JAEETD010000024.1 GCA_016290175.1 Prevotella sp.
ATCATCTCACTGGTTGTGCCGTCGATATTAAGTGCTATGGCCCTGAGCAGATGATCCGTATGGCTGGCATCCTACTCGACATCTCTGATGGTACCCATCGCGATTTCGATGAACTCATCCAAGAGAAGCGGGGTACGACGTATTGGATACACTTCGCGGTGCGCCCGAAGGATAATCGGAGGAAGATTCTCTTCGATTGCCGGTAAATATGACAGGTACCTGTCCCTTGTCAGATACAAAAAAGGCCCGCCGCTGCGAGCCTAAAGGGTACTTAATAACCAACAATTACTAACCAACTATTTATGTATGAAAAAACTAACTTTGCTTGTTTGACGATGCAAAGGTACGGTGGGATTCTGACTCTGGCAAATTCTTTCAACGAATTGCCTGAATCGTTCAGCGAACAAGATTTTAAATAAAAATTTGGAAATTGTGTAAAAAATCACTATCTAGATTTGCAATATTCATAAAAGTAATCCCCGCTCGGTTTGAGCGGGGATTGCTGTATGATTATTTGATGAGGTCGACGGAGCGCTTGAGGAAGCGGTCGAGGGCCTCGCCCTTCAGCATACCGTTCTGAAGGAGCGCCAGGTCGATGAGCTGGTGGACAATGGAGTTGCCCTTGGCATAGTCGGCGATGACGGCCGTCTTCTTGTCCTTCTCGGCTTGTACGGCTTTCTCTGCCTCGGCCTTCTGGTCTTTCTCCTCCTGTGTGATCTCGTCGTACTTCTTCTTGTCCTGAGCCTGACGGATGGCAGCCAGACGGGCTTCCTGACCCTTCAGTTCTGCGAGGATGGGCTTGAGGGCCTCGGCTGTGGCGGCCTCTGATTCATCGAGCACTTTCTTCACTAGCGGATGGTCAGAATTCAGCACGAGGTTGAAGCTGTCGGGCATCTGTCCGTAGAAGCCCATGCCTGCCTGGAACTTACTCATGTCCTTCATACGGCGCATGTATTCGTTCTGGGTGATGACCACAGGACGGGCTTCTGTGCCGAGGGCATCGACCTGCACCATGAACTCGGTATGGTCGATCTTCGGCAACTGTGTGCGGAAGACGGCTGACAAATTGTCACTCTGCTCGTCGCTGAGGTCTGACTTCGGGGCATCGCTCTTGATGATCAGGCGGTCGATGATGTCGCTGTCGACACGGGTGAAGCGGCTCTTCTCGAACTTCTGCTCCAGGGTCTGGATGGTGGGCACGTCGAGCTGGCCGTCGAGCAGCAGCACGCTGTAACCCTTGTCCTGAGCGGCCTTGATATAGGAATACTGCTCCTCCTTGTCGGTGGCATAGAGATAGACGAGCATGTCGTCCTTATCCTTCTGATTGGCCTCGATAAGGGTCTTGTATTCGTCGAAGGTGAAGTATTTGCCTTCGGTGTCTTTCATCAGGGCGAAGTCCTTGGCGCGATCGTAGAAGCCTTCCTCGGAAAGGATACCGTAGTTGATGAAGAGCTTCAGGTCGTCCCACTTCTCCTCGTATTCCTTGCGGTTCTCACCGAAGATGGCCTTCAGGCGGTCGGCAACTTTCTTGGTGATGTAGGTGGAAATCTTCTTCACCTCGCGGTCGCTCTGAAGATAAGAACGGGAGACGTTCAGGGGAATATCCGGGGAGTCGATGACACCGTGGAGCAGGGTGAGGAACTCTGGTACGATGCCCTCTACCTGATCGGTGACGAACACCTGGTTGCAGTAGAGCTGGATCTTGTTCTTCTGCAGTTCGATGTTTGACTTGATCTTCGGGAAATAGAGGATACCTGTGAGGTTGAAGGGGTAGTCGACGTTGAGGTGGATCCAGAACAGGGGCTCGTCGCTCATGGGGTAGAGGGTACGGTAGAATGACTTGTAATCCTCGTCCTTGAGTGTTGAGGGAGCCTTGGTCCACAGGGGCTCTACATTATTGATGATGTTATCCTCGGCGGTATCTACCATCTTGCTTTCGTCCTTCGACCACTCCTGTTTCTTTCCGAAGGCGATGGGTACGGCCATGAACTTGCAGTACTTCTGGAGCAGGCCCTCGAGCTTGTACTTGTCGAGGAACTCCTTGCAGTCGTCGTCGATATAGAGGATGATATCAGAGCCGTGCTCCTCGCGCTCGGCATCGTCGATCTCGTAAGCGGGCGATCCGTCGCAGCTCCATTTCACTGCCTTTGCGCCTTCCTTATACGACTTGGTGATGATCTCGACCTTCTTTGACACCATGAAGCTGGAGTAGAAGCCGAGACCGAAGTGGCCGATGATGTTGTTGGCATTGTCCTTGTACTTCTCGAGGAAGTCGCTGACGCCTGAGAAGGCAATCTGATTGATGTACTTGTCGATCTCCTCCTCGGTCATGCCGATACCGTGGTCGCTGATGGTGATGGTGCCTTTGTCGGCATCGAAATTAACACGGACGGTAAGGTCGCCCAGGTCGTCCTTGTACTCGCCCTGTGCTGCCAGCGTCTTCATCTTCTGCGTGGCATCTACCGCATTGGAAACCATCTCACGGAGGAAGATCTCGTGATCACTATAAAGAAACTTCTTGATGACTGGAAAAATGTTCTCAGTCGTTACACCGATATTACCTTTTTGCATAGTTTTACTATTTTACCTTTTTACTTTTTTACCTTTTGCCAAGAGTCATGCAAATACCGTGCCAAAACAAAAAATGAGCGGCATCTGCCATTGTGCAGACACCGCTCCCGTTTAAGCAGTATATTAGTATGTGGGATTGCTTACTTGAACATGAGCTGTGCGAACTCGAAGAGGCTGCGACGCCAGGTGTGCCACTCGTGGGCGGTACCGGGCGACTCATAACCGACTGCGTTCATGCCGACCTGCTCCTTGATGTTCTTGGCGGCCTCGACGCAACCCATATTCTCCTTGCCACCACCGCTCATGAAGAGCAGCTTGACATTCTTGGCGAAACCTTCTGAACCCTTCACCTGGTCGACGCTCCATGCACCGCTGCTGAATGAGCCTACATAAGCGAACTTGTCGGGATTGGCAAGTGTAATCTCACGGGCTTGCATGCCACCCATGGAAAGACCTGCATAAGCACGATGCTGAGGATCGGCAATCACGCGGTAGTTCTTCTCGACCATCGGGATGATATCATTGAAGAGCACATTCTTGAAGCCCTCGGAGAAACCACCGAAGCCACCGAAACCGCCACGACGCTGACCACCCTGTCCAGGAGCACCCTGCGGACGCTGACCTCCCTGACCAGGAGCGCCCTGTGGACGGGGACCCTGAGGAGCACCCTGAGCACCCTGCGGACGCGGACCACCACCGAAGCCTCCGAAGCCACCTGCCTCACCAGGACGGCGTGTGTTCAGACCATTATCCATAACGATGATACAGGGAACAGCCTTGCCCTCAGCAATCAGGTTGTCCATGATCTGAGCAGTGTGACCCTGCTCGGCCCAGCCGTACTCGTTCTCACCCATACCGTGCTGCAGATACAGAACGGGGAATTTCTTGGTGGGATTGGTGAAATACTCATGAGGCAGATAGACGTGGCAGCGACGCATCTGCTCGGTATAGGTAGACCAGTAGAATACCTCGCTGACAGAGCCCTGAGGCACATTCTTCACCTGCCAGAAATCCTGGTCGTCGGAAGGTACCTCGATGCCGCTTCCCCAACGGCTGGCACCATAATAATAAAGACTATTGGGATCGGGCACGCTGGCACCGTCGATGTTGAGCTGATAGTAGTGGAAACCTTCGTCCTGAGGCTCAGAAGTACCAGTCCATACGCCGTTCTCGTCCTTGGTCATCTCATAGATCTTACCAGCGATGTCGAGGCCTACGAAAGTAGCCTTGGGAGCGGAGATCTGTGCACGCACCTGGCGCTTTGAGTTGATGGCCGGGAACTGCTTGTTGTCCTGATTGCTGGAAGCGGGCTTGAAGTCCTCCACCTCAGCTTTTGCTGAAGGAACAACGGGGTTCTGTCTAGGTGCTCCAAACTGAGCGAATGCTGTCATGCTTGCAAAAGCCAGCATCGATAGAATAAGTTTTTTCATAAGTTAATTTTTTTAGTTGAAAATATTAAGTTGATATTCATTCCTACACTAATAACGATTAGACGCAGTTCTTACCCGAAAGTAAAAACTGCGTCGAAAGAGTTAAGATATATTAACAATAATCTTATTTGCCGAGTGCTGCGAGCTTACTCTTGATCTTATCGACATAGGCGTCGATGGTAGCCACAGCCACGATGTTCACCACATCGCGCACAGAGGCACCGAAATCAATGAAGTGGATGGCTTTGTTCAATCCCATCTGTATCGGACCGATGATCTCAGCGTCGGAACCCAGCATCTGCAGCATCTTATAAGAGGAACGTGCAGAGGTGAGGTTGGGGAAGATGAGGGTATTGACCTTCTTGCCCTTCAGACGTGTGAAGGGATACTGCTCATCGCGCAACTCATTGTCGAGGGCGCAGTCCAACTGCATCTCACCATCGATGGGGAGGTCGGGATACATCTCCTGCATCTGCTCGACAGCCCGCTTCACCTTTTTGGCACCCGAGCTGGTGGAGGAGCCGAAGTTGGAGTGGCTCATCATACCGATGACGGGCTTCTCGTTGAAGAAGCGTACAGCGGTGGCAGCGAGCTTGGCAATGTCGACAAGGGTGTCGGTATCGGGATTCTCGTTCACCAGCGTATCGGCGATGTAATAGGTGCCCTTGGGAGAGTTGATGATATGCATGGCTCCGAAGTGCTCGTATTCCGGACGGATACCGATGACCTCGTTGACTACCTTGATGGTATTGGAGTATTTCGTATAAAGGCCAGTGATGAAGGCGTCAGCTTCGCCTGTCTCGACCATCATCATACCGAAGTAGTTGCGTTCGAACATCTTATCATTGGCCTCCTGGAAGGTATAGCCGTCGCGCTGACGCTTCTCGGTGAGGATGTGGGCATAACGCTCACGACGTTCCTGTTCGGAGGGATGGCGCAGATTCACGATCTCAATACCTTCGAGCGATAGATCGAGACTCTTGGCCAGCTTAGTGATAACCTCATCATTGCCTAAGAGAACAGGATGACAGATGCCCTCGGCCTTAGCCTGCACGGCAGCTTTGAGCATGGTGGGGTGAACGGCTTCAGCGAAGACCACGCGCTGCGGATGGGCGGCTGCTGTGGCGTAGAGTTTCTGAGTGAGTTTCGTTTCCTGACCAAGAAGCACGCTGAGGGAGTCCTTATAAGCATCCCAGTCTTCTATCTTCTTACGGGCCACACCACTCTCGATGGCTGCTTTGGCAACGGCTGCAGAGACCTCGGTGATGAGTCGTGGGTCGACGGGCTTCGGAATGAAGTAATTGCGACCGAAGGTGAGGTTGTTCACCTTGTAGACGTCGTTCACCACATCGGGCACGGGCTGCTTGGCGAGGTCGGCGATGGCATGAACGGCTGCGAGCTTCATCTCTTCGTTGATGGCTGTGGCGTGCACGTCGAGGGCACCGCGGAAGATATAGGGGAAGCCGATGACATTATTGATCTGATTGGGATAGTCTGTACGACCAGTAGACATGAGCACGTCGGGACGGGCATCCATCGCATCCTCGTAGGAGATCTCAGGCACGGGATTGGCCAGTGCAAAGATCACGGGATCCTTGGCCATCGTACGCACCATCTCCTTGGAGAGCACATTGCCCTTGGAGAGTCCAACGAACACATCGGCATCCTTTACGGCCTCTGGCAGTGTGTGGATGTCCGTACGGGAGGTGGCAAAGAACTTCTTCTGTTCGTTGAGGTCCTGACGCTCGGTAGAGATGACACCCTTGGAGTCGAGCATCACGATGTTCTCCTTCCGGGCACCGATGGCCATATAGAGCTTGGTGCAGGAAATAGCGGCTGCACCAGCACCATTCACCACGATCTTCACCTTCGTGATATCCTTACCGATGACCTCCATCGCATTCTTCAGGCCTGCTGCGGAGATGATGGCTGTGCCGTGCTGGTCGTCGTGCATCACGGGGATGTCGAGGGTCTTCTTCAGACGCTCCTCGATATAGAAGCACTCCGGTGCCTTGATGTCCTCAAGGTTGATGCCTCCGAAGGTAGGTGCGATACGCTCGACAGCCTCGCAGAACTTCTCCGGGTCTTTCTCGGCCACTTCAATGTCGAAGACATCGATACCACCATAGATCTTGAAGAGCAGACCTTTACCCTCCATGACGGGTTTGCCGCTCATGGCACCAATGTCGCCCAGTCCCAATACGGCTGTGCCATTGGAGATGACGGCAACG
The DNA here is from genome assembly GCA_016290175.1 of Prevotella sp. GTDB lineage: Bacteria > Bacteroidota > Bacteroidia > Bacteroidales > Bacteroidaceae > Prevotella. The sequence continues at coordinate 6,233 of JAEETD010000024.1, forward strand.
AGGTTGCCTTTGTCTGTGTACTTGTAAGCATTGTCGGGATCTTCCTGAATCTCAAGACATGGGAAGGCCACGCCTGGGGAGTATGCTAAACTTAAGTCTGTTTGTGTTCTGTAGGCCTTCGTAGGCTTTACTTCAATCTTGCCTGGTCTGCCACTCTGGTGGTATTCGAGGGCTGCCTCTTTTGAAATCTTTACCATTTTTGTGATGCTATTAATTGTGTATTATTATCCTTCCTGATGAGTATTTTTGCAAATCGCCCGCAAAATTACAAAATATTTTTCTCTTTTTCATCTATTAGCGCTTACTTTTCACTCTTTTTTTATATCTTTGTAGCCAAATATGCAAGAATATGCAAGAAAAGAAAACTATTACTGCCTATAAAAGAGGTTTGCGCGAGGTGATTCTTAAGACGGCGATGAAGGCTTTCGCCGAGAAAGGCATCCGTGCGGTGAAGATGGATGATATCGCCGAGAGTCTCGCCATCTCGAAACGTACCATGTATGAAATCTATGCTACTAAGGAAGAACTGCTCTATGAGGGTGTGAAGGCCTTCCGCGAGAAACGCAAGGAGAAATTCATGGAGCTGGCCAAAGAGAAGGATCTGATGGAGATCCTGCTGAAGGTGTATCACGTGAGGGTAGAGGAGGCAAATGCCACCAATCCATTGTTCTATGATGATCTGGTGAAGTATCCGCGTGTGCTTCGTTACCTGAACCGTGAGAAGAAGAACTCACGTGAGGATATGATGCTGTTCTTTGAGCGTGGTGTGCAGGAAGGCTATTTCCGCGATGACATCAACTACGAACTGGCAATGCATCTGTTCGAGGCGTTAGGCCGCTATATTCAGGAAGAGCGCCTCTATAACAAATATAGCATCAAGGAAATATTCAGGGGGATGCCCCTGGTCCTGCTGCGAGGACTCTGTACGGAGAAGGGTATTGAGAAATTGCAAAAAATTAGCCGCTGAAAAAAATCAGCGGCTATCTTTTTGTCTAACATGTTGTCTTACATGAAGGCGACTGTGAGTCCTGCCATCACGATGCTCACCATCGACATGAGCTTGATGAGGATGTTCAGTGAAGGACCGGATGTATCCTTGAACGGGTCACCAACGGTATCGCCCACGATACATGCCTTGTGGGCAAACGAACCCTTGCCTCCGAAGGCTCCTTCTTCGATATTCTTCTTGGCATTATCCCAGGCACCGCCCGCATTGGCCATGAACACAGCCAGCGTAAAGCCGCCTGCCAGACCACCTACCAGCAATCCTAAGACACCAGCCACACCCAGTACACAACCCACTACGATGGGGATGATGATAGCCAGAACCGACGGGATGATCATCTCGTGCTGGGCAGCACGGGTAGAGATCTCCACACAACGGCCATAGTCGGGAGTACCAGTTCCCTCGAGGATACCAGCAATCTCCCTGAACTGGCGACGCACCTCCTGAACCATCTTCTCAGCAGCGCGGCCTACTGCCTCCATCGTCATACCACAGAACAGGAAGGCTGCCATTGCACCGATGAAGGCACCTACGAGCACCTTGGGGTTCATCAGGTTTACCTGGAAGTAGTTCATGAAATCCGGGATGTTGGCATCGGCTGCAGAGATGAGGTCACCTTTCACGTTGTTCATCATCACATCAGCGCGAGCCATTGCAATCTTGATCTCTTCGATATAGGATGCCAGCAGTGCCAGAGCCGTGAGGGCAGCAGAACCGATGGCGAATCCCTTACCTGTAGCAGCTGTGGTGTTGCCAAGAGCATCGAGGGCATCCGTACGGTGACGTACTTCCTCGCCCAACTGCGACATCTCAGCGTTACCACCTGCATTATCGGCAATGGGGCCGTAGGCGTCGGTGGCCAGAGTAATGCCCAGTGTAGAGAGCATACCTACAGCAGCAATACCGATGCCATAGAGGCCGTGCGACAGACTCTCAGAAGTCATAGAGAGATCGAAGCCGTTAGCACACAGGTAGCTGAGCATGATGGCCACACCGATGGTAATCACAGGCACACATGTAGAAATCATTCCTGTACCAATACCTTTGATAATAACGGTAGCGGCACCAGTCTGTCCAGCCTCAGAAATCTTCTGTGTCGGCTTGTACGAATGAGAGGTGTAGTATTCTGTTGCCTGTCCGATAATCACGCCAGCAGCCAGACCCGAGATCACAGAGAACGAGAGACCCAGCCAGTTTTCGATACCCAGGAAATAGAGGATTCCGAAGGTGGCAATGGCGATGAGCACAGCACTCACGTTGGTTCCGAGTGAGAGCGAGCGGAGCAGATCCTTCATGGTGGCGCCTTCCTTTGTACGGACGAGGAAGATACCTAAGAGTGACAGGAATACGCCCACAGCTGCAATCAGCATAGGAGCAATGACAGCCTTGAGCTGGATGTCAAGACCAGCCACACCGAAGGCGGCAGCGCCCAGAGCTGCTGTAGACAGTACTGAGCCACAATAGCTCTCATAGAGGTCGGCACCCATACCGGCAACGTCACCAACGTTGTCGCCCACGTTATCGGCGATGGTAGCGGGGTTGCGCGGATCATCCTCAGGAATATCGGCCTCCACCTTGCCTACGATATCAGCGCCTACGTCGGCTGCCTTTGTGTAGATACCACCACCAACACGGGCGAAGAGGGCCTGTGTAGAGGCACCCATACCGAAGGTCAGCATGGTGGTAGTGATGGAGATGAGCCCATCCTGATCAAAGTGGTTCAGGATCACGAACCAGATAGCGATATCGAGCAGACCTAAGCCTACTACGGTGAGGCCCATCACAGCACCCGAGCGGAATGCGATTTTCAGACCTGCATCGAGACTCTCACGTGCTGCATTGGCGGTACGTGCAGAAGCATAGGTGGCAGTCTTCATACCAAAGAAACCAGCCAGACCAGAGAAGAATCCTCCTGTGAGGAAGGCGAAAGGAACCCAGGGGTTTTGTACGTTGATGCCATACGCCATGAAGGCGAAGAGGGCGCAGAGCACGACGAATACGATACCTACCACCTTGTACTGCTGTTTGAGGTAGGCCATTGCACCATTACGTACATAGAGAGCAATCTCTTTCATGCGGGGTGTACCTTCATCTGCTGCCATCATCTGGCGGAAGAAGATGTACGCCATGCTTAATGCCACAATCGAAGCGACGGGCACAAGCCAGAATACTGAGGGAATGTTCATGTTTGTGTTGAATTAATTTTGGTTTATAATGTGATGATTATTCGTCTGCATAGTCTGACAGCTGTGCGGCCTCATCATCAGGATCATCGCCACCCAGGTCCATCATCGTTGAGTAGTTGTCCTCGGTGATCTGGTCGTCGTCGGGATCCTCGACAGTGTCGTCCTCGTCGTCATGGTTCTTGTAGTCATCCTGAACTTCGAAGTCCTCGTCATCGTTGGGCTCCTCTTCGTCCTCTGATCCGAACTTCATCTTTGGCTTCTCCTGCTCAGGCTTGAGCTTGGCAAAGATAGCCTCTACCCAGTTACCCTTCTCAATCTCAAGCACCTCAAAACCGTCGGCAACCTTTTTCTCATACATGCCGCCCTTCTTGTGTAACCTGTCCTTGGGCAGGGTGGTCGTCGAGATGTCGAAGCCGCTCTGGATAATGTCCTGTATGGACTGTGCGAGAGAGTCCCAACCGCCTCCGAAATTGCGCTCTATCACCTCCAGCAGTTTGTTGGCAGAGATGTGGCGGATATTCTCATATGTCAGGTCGGTCACGCGCAGGATGGGCTTCTTCTTGATACCCCATGAAAGCTTCTTGTCTTCAAGCTTCAGGGTGAAGACCTTGTATCCCTTCTTCTCGTAGGCTTTCTTCACGTTGTTGACATCTTCCTTGATATCGATAATCTCGAAAGCACTGCGTATCAGGTCAATGTAGTGACGAAGGTTCTCGCGGATATCCGCATCTTTGATTCCGGAATCAAGCATACGGAATATGTCGTTCTCCTGCACATCCCATACAGAGCTTTTTGTAAGTGTCTTTAATGACACGACATTCGTGTCCTCAGTTTGTTGTTTTGTTTTTGCCATATTAATCGTTATTTTGCTAATTTTCTGCAAATGTATAAACTTTATTTTTTATTCACAAGTTTTTGGCCATTTTTTTTGTTCTTTTCGCATTTTATTGTAACTTTGCAATCAAATATGTCACAACCACTGGCTGAAAGACTCCGTCCTCGTACGCTCGATGACTATATCGGGCAGCAGCATCTGGTAGGCGAGGGGGCCGTCCTGCGGAAAATGATCGATGCAGGACGGATTTCGTCGTTTATCCTTTGGGGTCCTCCTGGCGTAGGCAAGACGACGTTGGCGCAGATTATCGCCCATAGGCTAGAGACGCCTTTTTACACGCTCTCTGCTGTGACCAGTGGTGTGAAGGATGTGCGCGATGTGATTGAGAAGGCGCAGAAGGGACGTTTCTTCAACGAAGCATCGCCTATTCTCTTTATCGACGAGATTCACCGTTTCTCCAAGTCACAGCAGGATTCCTTGTTGGGTGCCGTTGAGCGGGGTGTGGTTACGTTGATTGGCGCAACCACCGAGAACCCCTCCTTTGAAGTGATCCGTCCGCTGCTCTCCCGGTGTCAGCTTTATGTGCTCAAGTCGTTGGAGAAGGATGATTTGTTGCAGTTGCTCGATCGCGCCATTCATACGGATGTCGTACTGAAGGAGAAAAACATTGAACTCAAGGAGACAGGCGCTCTCTTACGATTCAGTGGAGGAGATGCGCGAAAGTTGTTGAATATCCTGGAGCTTGTGGTTGAGTCAGAGTCTTCGGATTGCTCCGAAAACTCCGAGCGTTCCGAATCTCCCATCGTGATCACCGATGAACTGGTGAACCTTCGTCTGCAGCAGAATCCTTTGGCATACGACAAGGATGGTGAGATGCATTATGACATCATCTCGGCCTTCATCAAGTCCATCCGAGGTAGCGATCCGGATGCGGCCCTCTATTGGCTTGCGAGAATGATTGAAGGAGGAGAAGACCCTGCGTTCATCGCCCGCAGACTGGTCATCTCTGCAGCAGAAGATATAGGCTTAGCCAATCCTAATGCTTTGCTGTTGGCTAATGCAGCCTTCGATGCTGTCAACAAGATTGGCTGGCCTGAAGGCCGTATTCCTTTGGCGGAGGCCACTGTTTATCTGGCCACCTCGCCCAAGAGCAACAGTGCCTATCTTGGTATTGACGCAGCCCTCGAATTAGTACGTCGTACGGGTAATCAGCCCGTGCCGCTGCCCATCCGCAATGCACCTACGCAGCTGATGAAGGAATTAGGCTATCATGATGGCTATAAGTATCCTCACGATTATCCGGGTCATTTTACTCCTCAGCAATATCTGCCTGATGAGCTTGTCAATGAGCGTATCTGGCATGGACAACTTTCACCTGCTGAGGAGAAACTTGTGGAGCGGATGAAGAACTACTGGGGTGAGAGGTATGAAAAGTGAATAGTGAATAGTGAATAGTTGTGGATCAGGATATCATTATATACATCATTGAATTGCTGGGTACTTTTGCCTTTGCCATCTCGGGTATCCGTCATGCTGCAGCTAAGCATTTCGACTGGTTTGGCGGTTATGTCTGTGGTATCGCTGTCGCCATAGGCGGTGGTACTATCCGCGATGTCATGTTGGGCACTACACCTTTCTGGATGACCACGCCCATATATATGATCTGTACGGCTGTGGCACTGATGACGGTAGTGTTGTTTGGTAAGTGGATGGAACCCTTGAAGAACGCCTGGTTCGTGTTTGACACTTTGGGCCTGGCTTTGTTCACCATCGCTGGTATCCAGAAGAGTCTGCTTTTCGGACAGCCGTTCTGGGTTGCCATTATCATGGGATGCATCACGGGTTCTGCCGGTGGTGTTATCCGTGATGTGCTTCTTAACAACGAACCTGTCATCTTCCATAAAGAAATCTATGCGATGGCCTGTGTATTAGGTGGTGTGGTCTACTGGGGACTTGCAGAATCAGGGCTGCCTGTTGAGTGGTGCGCTGTAACCAGCTTTATCGTTACCTGTCTCATCCGCTTCCTTGCCGTCCGTTACCATATCTCTTTGCCCGTCTTAACAGAAAAGAAATATGAATAAGAGAATAATCATTTTGGTCATGGGGGTGATCATGCTTGGTCTTTGGACTGCATGTGACAACAAGACGAAGAGTAGTGACAAGCACTCTGAGACATATATCAGACAACGTGTCGATACGATCTATAGCTATGTTGACCAATGTCTTGTGAATATCGATAGCCTCTTCTGTTCCCAGCGCTATTACGCACTTCAGCAGCAGGCTTTGCAGTTGAGCGAAGAGACAGGATTCGTGTGCCTGGATTATGACCATTGGATTATGGGGCAGGACAGATCTCCTGAATGGACCTACGAGGCAAAGAAGATTGACAATATCACTGATTCAACGGCTGTTGTGGAAATGGATATCCGTAACTTCGGGAAGCATACCACCGTGACTTTGGAACTGAGGTTTGAGCGTGGTGATTGGTTCGTGGATGATTTTGTGAGCAGTTCTGACGATGTGGCTGACAAGCAGAATAAATACTCGGAAATAAAGGTGATGGAGAACTTTATCAAAGAGCAGTTGGACGTTCGTGAGAAGGGCAAAGTGTTCACAGGTTATTGGGGCTGGGTGTATGAAGATTGCCCGGAGTTGCTGTTGCGCCTGGTAATGACAGATAATGGTCTTGAGTGTACGGAGTGTACGATTTACCGTCTGTACAGTTTTCACAACGTGAAGGTATCCTTTGATGGCGACTATCTCTGTTTGGAGGACTATACGGAGGAAGACGGGAAGATACGTCTGAAGCTTAAGCTCGACGATATTGGTGACTTGACGGGCGAGGCCTACGTCGAACACCGTTACATCAGGGATTTCTACGAGGGCACTATCACCCTGCGCAAGGACTTCTTCTATTATCGCGATATGCCTAACGCCGTTTCTCAGTGATGATGCCGTGACGATAGGCATAAAGCAGTTCCTTAAGATCGCTTACCTGGGCACGTAGCTCTTCACCCTTATCAGTATCTGCGACAAGAATGCGATGTGCTGACATCTCCACAATCTGTTTGGTTGATTTGATATCTGTCTCGCGGACAATGGCATCACGCGCTGAGGTGAACGGCTCATGCTGCACCAGCTGGAAACCTCGTGAGTGATAGACCAGCGTGTAGCCGGCGATGCCCGTCTCATTGTGATAGGCCTCAGAGAAACCTCCATCAATCACCATCAGCCTACCTCCTGCCTTGATGGGATTCTCACCCTTCGAAGCATGCACAGGTACGTGGCCGTTGATAATATGACGGTTTTCACCTTTTACCTCGAAAGCATCGAGAATACGGTCGCAAACCTCCTCGGAATTACGCAGCTTGAAATAGTTGCCCTTCTCTTCCTTGAAGGTTTCCTCATCCTTAAGGAAGTAACGTTCAAAGGTGGCCATCTTCGATTTGTCGAAGAGAGGAGAATCCTTACCGCACCAAAGATAGAGGAAATAATCGCGGGCATACTCTCGCGGATACTCTTCAGGGGCAGAAGTGAGTTCACCACTGGCGCTATTGGTCTGGAAGGCAGCCCGGATCAGCATGCCGATATTGTGCATCAGGTCTTTGCCTGAGTATTTCTTTCCGGGATAGATCTCCAACTCTTTCAGGGTACCGTCATCGTTTAAGGGAATCGATGCATGGAAGAGCAGGTTAGAGTTATGGATGGCGTACATGCAACCATGGGAGAGCATCGTGCGGATGTGCTTATGGAGTTTCTCTGAGATTCGGAAGGAGTGGTGGAGTTTCTGCATGAGCAGTGTCTCCTCATCGGTGAGGGCATTGGGTGCTTTGGGGTCGACAGTTGGAAAGTGGCATGAACCCATCTCATAGGTCTTTCCGTTGAGTTCGCAGATGCCTTTCTCATAATCCACATGTTCGAAGAGACAACGGTCTTCCATCTGCCACTCAGGATGACGTTTGAAGATCTGGGCTTCCGTCTTGAACTGTAATACGGCAATGGCCTTGTGCATCTTAGCTGTCAGTTGGCGCGTCTTCTCGTCCATCTCGTTGCCGGGAAGCAGACGAGGGATGAATTCTTCGCAAGGGTCATCACCATAGACTTCGAGGGCAAAAGTGGCCAAAGGCACGAGATTGATGCCATACTCCTCGATGGTGCTCAGGTTGGCATAACGCAGACAAAGGCGCAGCACATTGCAGATGCAGGCGTCGTTGCCCGCTGAGGCGCCCATCCATAAGATATCGTGATTTCCCCATTGGATGTCCCACGAGTGATATTGCCTCAGGGTGTCCATGATCTTGTGGGCACCGGAACCTCGATCATAGATGTCACCGAGGATATGCAGTTGGTCGATGGCCAGACGCTGGATCACATTACAGATAGCGCAGATGAAATCGTCGGCTCGTCCCGTTGAGATGATGGTGTTCACAATGACTGCTACATAAGCAGCCTTGTCGATATCGTCGGTACGCTCATGGAGCAACTCTTCGATGATATACGAGAAATCTTCTGGCAGCGATTTGCGCACCTTCGAGCGGGTGTATTTCGAGGATACATCGCGACAGACACGGACCAGCTGATGGATAGTAATGCGATACCAGTCGTCGAGGTCTGTCTCCTGTGCCTTTATCAGCTCAAGTTTCTCTTCAGGATAGTAGATGAGTGTACATAGTTCTTTCTTCTCGGACTCACGGATGGTGTTGCCGAAGAGTTCGTTCACTTTTCGCTTGATATTGCCAGAGGCATTCTTCAGCACATGCTGGAAGGCCTCACTCTCGCCGTGAAGGTCGGCCAGAAAATGTTCCGTACCCTTGGGTAGGTTCATGATAGCCTCGAGATTGATGATTTCCTTAGCCGCATCGGCGATTGTTGGAAACGACTGCGACAGCAACTGCAGATAGTGCTTGTCAGATTCGTTGTAGTGGTGGTTAGATGTCATATCTTCAGGTGATTTGTAATACTTTCACGAATATTCTGGGTTCCTCGGTCGTCGAGGGGATCGATGGGCATATAGCCTTCGTCGAGGAGTGTCTGCTCATGGAGCACCGTCATCAGACGACTGGCGAACTTAGTAAGTTTCTTCTCTTCAAGGGCCTCCTGCAGGAAATCGTCGTTGACTGTGTCGCGATATAGTTCACGGGTCAGTTCGATGAGGTGAAGCAGGAGCGGCTGCTTTTCTATTTGACGGATCATACGTATAAGATAGTCGGTCTCGTCGCCTTTGTATTCGCCAATCAGTTTCTTGATGGACTGCGGACGCTGGTAACTCTCAGGGAAGTAGGCAGGCAGATGCTCTGTATCGAGGCTGAGGGCGGAGAGGCCGAGGATGTTGATGCCGTAGTCAACATAGTTACGGATGTTCTGGTGTTCTGCGTAGATGAGCATGCGTCGCCAGTCGATATCCTCAGGAGCGGTGAGATCCACCCAGCGCTGATCGCCTAAGGTGCCTGCTTTCAGGATAGTTGCCATCAGTTGTTGTGTACTGTCGTTCATCTGTTCGAGTACATTGGAATCGAGGACTTTCTGATAGACATTAAATGTCTGTGTGCACATTTTCTCACGTGTGGTGCTGTTGGTGATAACCGCATTGTGGATGACCTCGATGCGCGGATTCCATTTCAGCTGCACCAGATACTGCTGTTCCATCTTACCAAAGGCGATAAGCGCATAGGCCTTCTCTACAAAAGGCTTCTGCCAGAGGACGGTCTTGTGGAATTTCTCCTGGAAGGGCTTTTCTTCAAACACCCAAGGTTCCAGCTGACCGTGAGGTGAGAGTACAATTCTAGCTCCTTGCTTGCTGGCGAAGTTGCCTGCGTTGACAATGCCGTATAGCCAGCAGCCATGACAATGTACGATGTCTGGCTTGAAGGTTTTGAATACACCCTTGAAATCAGTGAGATTGCTCACCGCCTGCACCTCAGCACTGAATTGCATACCTTCCATGAGTTGGGTGACGTGTTGCGCCACCAACTCATCTGTTTTTGGATAGACATGCAGGATCTTCATATTTAAAACAGATTGCGGAAGAGAATACTCAGACGGAGTCCGAGAAGACGACTAAACCCTATATGTTGCTCGAATAGTTTCAGCAGTTCGTGAGCCTCATCGGCTCTTACCACGATGAAATCATACTTGCCTCTGAGTTTTCTCAGGCGTGTACCCTTATGGCCGTCAGCCTGTAGGCGCTCTCCCTTGATGATATAGTTGCTCACTGCTTCAATATCCTCGAAAGTGCGCATCACCAAATCGCCTTTCTTGTAGCGGGCCAGCATTATACCAGAGGTGCCGTTAATGTTATCAGCGATGGTCTGAAGCCAGGTTTCATCTTGTGGAAAGACATTGATGTCAGAAAATATAATCCATTCATTCTTAGATGCTTTTACGCCGATGGTTAAAGCAAGTCTTTTGCGTATACGATGGATATCTGGTTTGGGCAGAAAGGTGGTATAGAGATGGGGATACTGCTGTTTCAGAAGCTTCAGTATATCATCCGTATTATCAGTCGATGATTCGTCGACGACGATGACCTCATACCCAGGCTCATACTGCTGAGACAGATATGCTGGCAGGTTCTCTTCAAGATCCTTACCATTGTCGTAGACGGTCATGATGACAGAGAATCTATTCATCGCTGAGATATCCTTTTGGTAGTTTCCTGCAGTTATACTGTGAGGCCATAATCTCGCCGTAGGCACCTGCACTGCGGATGGCCAGCAGGTCACCGCGACGTGTCTTATTCAGATCTATCTGTTTGGCGAACACATCCGTTGATTCGCAAATAGGGCCAACCACATCATATGTATCATTGGGCTCTTCGCTGGTAATGTTCTCTATCTTATGATAAGCCTGATAGAGAGCCGGACGGATGAGATCTGGGAAACCGGCATCGACGATGGCAAAACGTTTTGTAGCACCTTCTTTAATATATAATGTACGCGTGATGAGTGAACCACATTGGGCTACAACAGCACGACCCAGTTCAAAGTGCAGTGTCTGACCGTTGCGCAGTTTGAGTTTTTTTGCGTAAGTGTCGAAGTAGGCTTTGAAATCGGGGATTGGCAGGCGGTTGGGATGTTCGTAGTCTACACCCAGGCCTCCGCCTACATTGATATGTTCCACATGTATGCGGTGACGCTCCAGTTCATCCTGCAACTCATTCACGCGATTGCAGAGAGCCTGGAAGTCGCCCATATCGAGTATTTGTGACCCGATGTGAAAATGGAGTCCTACGAACTTCACATTTGCCATCTTCGATGCTTCGTCGATTACAGTGAGCATATCTCGCATTGCGATGCCGAACTTGTTCTCTGCCAGGCCCGTAGTGATGTTAGCGTGTGTATGCGCACCCACATTGGGGTTCAGACGGAAGGCGACACGGGCCACCTTTCCTTTCTTTCCTGCCAGTTCGTTGATAACCTCCAACTCGGGTATGCTCTCAACATTAAAACAGAAGATATCATTATCGAGTCCGAGATTGATTTCCCAATCAGCTTTGCCAACACCGGCATATACAATCTTCGAAGCGGGGAAACCAGCCTTGATCGAGGCTTCTATCTCGCCACCGCTCACACAGTCGGCTCCTAGTCCTGCTTCGCGGATGATGCGCAGGATTTTGGGGTTGGCATTGGCCTTCACGGCATAGTGCACCACGAACCCCTCGTGCTTGCCAGCCTCCTCGTTGATGGTCTTCAGCGTCTGACGCAGTACCTCGCTATCATAATAGTAGAAAGGTGTCTGGATGTCCTGAAACCTCTCTATCGGAAATTTTCCTTTTCCCATCGTCTAGTCTCTTTTCCTGTTTTTGTCTATTTGTTGAAGATTGTGTCGCTGAGTTTCTGGAGCGCACGCTTCTTGTCTTCTTCACGGATGAGGAAAGAAATGTTGTAGTTCGAGCCACCATAGCTCACCATACGCACGGGGATATCCTTCAGCGCATCGAGGGCGAGTGTTTCGAAACCGATGTTAGACCAATCGAGGTCACCTACAACACAGATGATACACATACCCGTATCCACAGTGACGGTACCGTATTTCTTCAGTTCATCGACGATCTCTCCCAGATGGGCAGAGTTATCGATACTCATTGATACACCCACCTCCGAGGTGCAGACCATATCGATTGGAGTCTGATAACTCTCGAAAATCTCGAATACCTTGCGCAGGAAACCAGTAGCCAGGAGCATTCTCGATGACTTGATCTTGATGGCGATAATGTTATCCTTGGCGGCGATGGCCTTGATTTTTCCGTATTCGGTCGCATTGCTGATGGTGGTACCCTCTGCATCGGGGTCCATCGTGTTCAGCAGGCGTACAGGGATACCTGCATACTTCGCAGGCTGCACACACGTGGGGTGCAGGATCTTCGCTCCAAAGTAGGCCAGCTCAGCAGCCTCCTCGAAGTGCAGCTGATGTACGGGCTCCGTCTTATCCACCACACGTGGGTCGTTGTTGTGCATACCGTCGATATCAGTCCAGATCTGAATCTCCTCAGCACCGATGGCAGCACCTACGAGCGAGGCTGTGTAGTCGGAACCACCACGCTGCAGATTGTCGATTTCGCCATAGGCATTACGGCAGATGAATCCCTGGGTAATATACACCTGGGCTCCCTCGTTTTCCTCGAGGATGGCATTCAGTTTCTCCTTGATATAAACAGGATCGGGCTCTGAGTTCTTGTCCGTACGCATAAAATCGAGGGCATTCAGCAGTACAACGTTGATGCCGGTCTCCTTCATATAGTTGGCTACCATATTGGTCGACATCATCTCTCCTTGTGCCACGATGCTTTTCTCCTCGAAACTGGTGAACAGTTCCTTGGTGAAGGAGCGCAGGTAGTCGAACTCGCCCTTCAGGAACTCGCGTGTCGTCTGCTTAGTTTCGTCCTTGCTATAAAGCTCTTCCACATGCTTCATATACTTCTGCTCCAGACGGTTGATCACCTCATTGGCACCATCAGGATTCTTTTTGTAGAGATAATCGGAAATCTCAACCAGTGAGTTGGTGGTGCCCGACATCGCTGATAGTACGACAAAGACAGGTTCTCCTGACTTGGTGACGAGTTGTGTCACCTCTTTCATTCTCTGGGGAGTGCCGACGGAAGTACCGCCGAATTTCATTACTTTCATTTGTTCTATTATTTAATTATCCATTATCCGTATATCATATTCTCTACTATTGCCACCTTACCCTCATCGCAACGGTACACGATGCCCGGATATTTGTCGAGAAGGGGCATGTTGTGGGTGGTCATGATCACAGCTGTTCCTTTCTGTGAGATTTCCCTAAGCAGTTTGATAATGTTGTCAGCCGTTTCGGGGTCCAGGTTGCCGGTAGGCTCATCGGCCACGATCATCTTCGGATGATTCAGAATGGCCCGGGCGATGCAGATGCGCTGCTGCTCTCCCCCGGAAAGTTCGTGGGGCATCTTCTCGGCCTTATCATCCATGTCCACATCGTGGAGCACCTCCCGGATACGCTCGTCGATTTGTTGCTTGTCAGTCCAGCCCGTCGACTTGAGCACGAAACGCAGATTCTTATACACACTTCGGTCGGTGAGCAACTGGAAGTCCTGGAAGATGATACCCATCTGTTTTCTCAGTGCGGGAATCTCCTTACGGCGGATCTCCAGCAGATTCTGTCCGAGTACTTCAGCCTTCTCAGCTTCGTCAATATCGAGTTCGCAGTAGATAGTCTTCAGCAGGCTGCTCTTTCCGGAGCCTACACGTCCGATGAGATAGATGAAGTCGCCTTCGTTTACGCTGAAGTCGACACCCTCGAGCACATTCTCACCCTCAGCCTGACAGATATTCGTTTTTTTAAATTCAACCAGCATATCACTATTCACTATTCACTATTCACTTCTCACTACTCCATCTCTCCCTTGGCTTTTGCCTCGCGACGTTTCTTGTCCCAATTGGGATCATGTCGTTTCCTGAGTTCCAAAGCGATATCCTCAATGCGCAGTCCCTTACTGGTGAGCAGCACAATCAGGTGATAGATCATATCCGAGGCCTCGTAGACCAATTTCTCTTTGCTGCCGTTTGTGGCCTCAATCACAGCCTCAAGAGCCTCTTCACCTACTTTCTGGGCGATGCGGTTGATGCCGTCTTTGAAGAGCGAAGTGGTATAGCTGCCCTCGGGCATCTCCTCGTGACGCTTGTCGATGAAGTCCTGCAATTCCTCGAGGAAGAGTAGGGGATTACTTTCGTTGTCCTCGCCCCAGCAGGTATCAGTGCCTTTGTGACAGGTAGGCCCGTCGGGGATGGCTTTCACGAGCAGCGTGTCGTTATCGCAGTCGATGGCCATGCTGACAAGGTTGAGGAAGTTACCGCTGGTCTCGCCCTTGGTCCAAAGACAGTTGCGAGAACGGCTCCAGAATGTCACCTTCTTCGTCAACAGGGTCTTGTCAAAAGCTTCTTTGTTCATATAGCCAAGCATCAACACGTTCTTGGTGTTGGCATCCTGAATGATGGCGGGCACGAGGCCGCCGCTTTTCTCAAAATCTATTTTCATATACGTACGTTTATTCCTTCTGATTTTAAATACTGTTTGAGCTCGGGTATAGGAATCTCCCCGAAATGGAAGACGCTAGCTGCAAGGGCTGCATCCGAATGACCCTTTGTGAATGTATCACGGAAATGCTCTTTACAACCCGCACCACCGCTGGCAATAATAGGTATTGATAGGTTATCGGCCAGCTCACGCAGGGCTTCGTTGGCATAGCCTTCCTTCACACCGTCGTGGTTCATCGAGGTGAAAAGAATCTCACCGGCTCCTCGCTCCTGTGCTTCGTGGGCCCACTCAAAGAGTCCCCGATCCGTGCGCTCACGACCACCTTTCAGATAACAGTGCCATCCATCTTCATCCAGACGGGCATCGATGGCACAAACACACACCTGCGAACCGAAACGGCTGGTGATCTCGTTGATGAGTTCCGGTCTGCGGATGGCGGCCGAATTCACGCTCACCTTGTCGGCACCGGCATAGAGCAACCGCTCCACATCTGCCAGTTCGTTGATACCGCCACCCACGGTGAAGGGAATATTGATCTCCTGGGCCACACGGGTCACCATCTCCGTAAAGGTCTTTCGTCCCTCGAAACTGGCGGTGATATCCAGGAAGCAGAGTTCATCGGCTCCCTGCTCACTATAGGCTTTGCCGAGTTCCACGGGATCGCCTGCACTTCGTAAATTCACGAAGTTCGTGCCCTTGACGGTCTCACCGTCCTTGACATCCAGACAGGGTATTATGCGTTTTGCCAGTCCCATAATTCATTCAGATTAATTTTTCCTTCGTAGATGGCCTTCCCGAAGACAACAGCGGGGATGCCTGCCGAATCGAGTGCCTTGATATCATCAATGGATGACACACCACCGCTGGCAATGAGATGCAGCTTCGGATAGGCTTCCATCATTTCTTTATAGAGGCTGATGGCTGGTCCAGAGAGTGTGCCGTCCTTGGAGATTTCCGTACAGAGCACGTTCCTGACACCCGCATCGATGTATTTTCTGAGGAAAGGCAGCAGATCCTCTGCAGAATTCTCCTTCCAGCCGTTGATACTGATTTTCCCGTACCTGACGTCAGCACCGAGGATGATGCGCTCTGCACCATATTTCTCTATCCAGCCCATAAAGAGTTTGGGATTCGTGACAGCGACAGAACCAATTGTCACCATCGAGGCACCTGCAGTAAAGGCTTTCTCAATATCCTCGTTGGTCTTGATACCACCACCAAAATCCACCGTGAGCTGAGTTTCCGTCGTAATACGACGGAGTACTGAACTGTTTACGATGTGTTTCGATTTGGCACCGTCGAGATCTACCACATGCAGCCGTTTGAAGCCAATTTGCTCAAATTCCTTGGCTACTTCGGCCGGTGAGTCGCGGTAAACGGTCTTTTGGTCGTAGTCGCCCTTCGTCAGACGCACGCACTGACCATTGATAATATCTATGGCGGGTATTAATTCTATCATAACTCCAGAAAGTTTTTGAGGATCCGTTCTCCAATCTTTCCACTTTTCTCAGGGTGGAACTGACAGGCGTAGAAATTGTCTTTATGCATCGAGGCAGAGTAGGGTAGGATATAGTCCGCCGTTGCAATCGTCTCCTTGCATACCGGCACATAATAGCTATGCACGAAATACACGTACGGATGCTCTCCAAGCCCCTCCAACAATGTCACATTGGGGTCAGGACACTTTGTGACATCACGGCCGGATGTCACAAAGTGTCCTGACCCCAATGTGACATCTATCTCGTTCCATCCCATGCAGGGAACCTTGTCCTCGTGGCGTTGGGGCAGGAAACGTTTCACTTCAGCGTCGAATATACCGATACAGTCCGTATCGCCCTCTTCCGAGTGCTTGCACAGCAGTTGCTGTCCCACGCAGATTCCGAACACGGGCTGCGTCAGATCGCGGATTACCTCATCGAGTCTGCGGGCTCTGAGATAGTCCATCGCCTCACCAGCGTGGCCTTGTCCGGGAAAGAGCACCTTATCGGCCTTCTTCAGCAGCTCTGCATCGTCCGTCAATGTAGGTTCAATCCCCATCCTTCGCAGTGCATTCACCACTGAATAAATATTTCCCGCATTATATTTTACAATCGCTACTTGCATTATTCTATTTTTTACCACGAATTTCACGAATTTCACTAATTTTGCTGCGCATGAATAATTAGTTTAATTAGTTTAATTCGTGGTCGTTAATTAACTAAATATAATTGTCTTATTCTTGTACGTCAGGATCTTGCGCTGGATATGCTTCGAGACAGCGTGAGAGAGCACTATCTTCTCGAGGTCTTTGCCCTTCAGCACCAGACTTTCAGGCGTGTCCTTGTGCGTGATGCGGGTCACATCCTGTTCGATAATCGGACCTGCGTCCAGTTCTGCCGTCACATAGTGGCTCGTGGCGCCAATGATCTTCACACCACGCTCATACGCCTGGTGATACGGCTTAGCACCGATAAAGGCGGGCAGGAACGAGTGATGGATATTGATGATATGATGCGGATACTCGGCAATCATCTCGTCGCTGATGATCTGCATATAGCGGGCCAGCACGATAAACGAGATATCCTCCTTCTTCAGCAGTTCCATTTCGGCCTTCTCCACCTCTTCCTTGTTCGAGTGGTCCTTCTTGATGCTCCATACATAATATGGAATACCGAACTGCTCGGCCACATAGCGTAGATCCTCGTGGTTCGACACGATGCAGGGGATGTCGCAGTTGAACTCACCCGCCTTCCAGCGTGCCAGCAAGTCATAGAGACAGTGACTCATTTTGCTCACGAATATGGCCATCCTCGGGCGCTTGTCGCTGTAGTACAACGAGAACTTCATCTGATATCTCTGGGCATAGAGCGTGGTGATATAGTCGTAGAGTTTGTCGCGGGGAATGAGGAATCCCTCAAGTTCCCATTCGATTCGCATGAAGAACATCCCCTCCACCTTATCTACATACTGGTCGAGGTAGACAATGTTTCCTTTATTGTCGGTTATAAATTTAGTCACTTCTGAAATGATGCCCTGTTTGTCGGGACAGTGTAGAAGCAGAATTGCGGTCGTTTCCATCTAATTTTTTCTAGTCTTTTTTGAATTCAAGGTGCAAAGGTACTCAAAAAAAATCAATTTCTTACGGAAACACCGAAAAAAATAACGATTCTACTCAATTAATTGAGTAAAAATCTGTGTAATCTGTGCAATCTGTGTGACCTTTAGTTCCCGTCAGGCTTCGTAAGGTTGCTGCCCGATGACATCTGCCAGACGAACTGGTCTGGATCGTCAGGCTGTGCAGGGTCGAAATCCTGCCAGTCTTGAAGCAGACAGTCGGCCAGTGGTGAATGGATCTGCTTCAGCCCCATCACCACCATTTTAGCGATTTCCCAGGCTCCGTATGGGTTGAAGTGGGTGTTATCGGCCAGAGGCTTGTCCTGATTGGCGAACGTGTTGGCAGGGTAATGCACCAGTGCCCGTTTTGAGCCTTCCTCACCGAGGCTCTCGTAAAAAATGGTCGACATCTGCGTAAGATCAATCAGAGGCACCTGCTCTCTTTCCGCTACGGTCTTCATCGCAGCGGGATAGTCGCCGTGGGTATTGTCGATATGGCCGTTCTTGAAGAACCGTCGGGCAGTGGGGGTACAGAAGATGATATGTCCACCTGCAGCTTTCACACGGTCGGTGAAAATCTTCAGGTTTCTTGAATACGAGTACCATGCACCGTCGCCGGCTTTCTTTTCCTTCTCGTCGTTATGGCCGAACTCCACAATCACATAGTCGTCTTTTTTCAATTGTGACAGGATTTTATCCAGACGCAATTGGGCGAGGAAAGATGTGCATGAAAGCCCGCTCTCAGCGAAATTAGCGATGGCCACCTGTGGTCCGAACCAGCGGGTAATCATCTGTCCCCATGAGGCCCAGGGCTCATCCTCCTGATCTACTACGGTCGAATTGCCGCAGAGGAATATGGTTGTTACATCCGTTACGGGCTCTATCTGAATACGTTGTACGGCAGGTGCCGGACCGCAGAAGGAGAGGTCGAGTGAGTCGTTCCAGTTTTTATATGTTATTTCACGAGGCTTCAGTTTTACCCGCTCCTGACCGCTGATTACAGGATTGTGTTTGTTCACGATAAACGAAACAGTCTCCAGTTTTCCTTTCTTGGTAGATACCATATCCACATAGTGCCGTCTCGACTCTGCACGCACCACCGTTTGTCCGGCTTTTTTCTTATTGCCTAACGTCAATGTCACGCGGTAGTTCCCGTCGGGAACGGCCACAGAGAAAGAAAAGGGTTTCTGACTCGTTTTGTTGAGCACGGTATCTATCACCTGTGCGTTGCCTGCCGTCGTCTGACAGAAGGCTAGGATTAGTCCAATAATAATTTGTTTCATGCTGCAAAGTTACGAATAAATGTGCAAATATACAAATAAATCGTCAAAAACTCCTTTTTTTGTCGATTAAAATATGCTCTTCGGCAATTTGATTTTGTCAGTTTGATAAAAAGTCATACCTTTGCAGTGTCAAAAGGTTAATAGATTGTTTTAGGAAATCGCACTGTTCGAGAGAATCGTGCGATTTTTTTATGCTGGACGAATATGGCTGTATTACATATATTTAATCCTGAACATGATATTGCTTTGGCTGCCAACCTCAGCAATTTCACCGCTCCCCATGCCGGACGCCAGTTGCGCCACGACCTGGGGTATCTGCCTGCTATCTGGGCAGACGATGAAGACTATGTGCTGGTGGAGCATGTGGAGGATGCTCAGCGGGATTTCGCTGGGGTGATGCATCGCCCGTTTGATCGGTTCGTGAATAAGCATCAGTTGTCAAAGCTCGGAATCACGCATGTAGAACCTTGGGGTTGGGATCTGGCGCTTCGCAGTTTCCTGCTCCGTTATGGTGTCGAGGCCGTTCCTACGGAAGAGGAGATAGGAGTGATCCGTGACCTGTCGCATCGGAAATATGCGGTAGATTTGTTGAGGGAACTGGAGTTCGAAGGAACCACCGGCCGCTCATGGCTGGCTGATACATTAGTTGAGGTGCACCAGGCTCTTAGGAATCATCATCAGATCGTGGTCAAGGCGCCTTGGAGCAGTAGTGGAAGAGGCATCCGGTTTATTGACAGTGAACTCAACGGTTACCAGCAGCGATGGATACAGAATGTGATTGCTTCTCAAGGGAGCATTGTCATAGAAACCTATTGTCATAAAGTGAACGACTTTGGCATGGAGTTTGAGAGCGACGGGCAGGGAAATGTGCGCTATCTAGGCCTCTCATTGTTCCATACAGAGAATGGTGCGTATATAGGTAACATCCTTGCGGCTGAAGAGGAAAAGCAAAAAATGATAAGTCGCTATATATCAGAAGAATTGCTTATGGCTGTTCGGGAAAAGATTTGCTCTAGTCTCGGTGCGCTTTACAAGGGGAGATATGCAGGTCCCTTTGGTGTGGATATGATGGTGGTTCGAAGCGAAGCCAATGTTCCATTCTTATTGAATCCTTGTGTGGAGATCAACCTCCGCCGGACGATGGGACATGTGGCGCTGGCGCTTGCCAGCCATTACCCGTCTGATCATGTCATGTGCATTAAATATTCTGACAATTCATATAAACTTCAAATATCCCCAAATGGGAATATATAATAAAGGGGAATGCAAATAATCGGGCTGATGTTTGGTCAGTCCGATTTTTTTGTTTACCTTTGCCACCCAAACTAAAAAAGCGACAAAAACAATGAGAAAGTATCTATTAAATGAATTAAAACGTATATCATTAATTATTGCCATAGGATTACCTATGGTGGCATCTGCCCAGTATGTATCGCAGGTGTGGAGTCCTGACAATGGCGACGGTACATATACCAATCCCGTAATCAATGCAGACTATTCCGACCCTGATGTTTGTGTCGGACCGAGTGGCGAGGATTATTATATGACGGCCTCATCGTTCAACTGTATCCCTGGGTTGCCGATCCTTCATTCGAAAGATCTGGTGAACTGGGAGATCATCGGCTATGCACTGAAGTCGCTCTATACAGGCGATGGTGAACTGGAGCAGCATTTCAGTACCCCTCAGCATGGTAATGGTGTCTGGGCACCGAGCATCCGTTATCACGATGGGGAATACTATATCTATTGGGGTGATCCCGATTATGGCGTATATATGGTGAAGACCAAGGATCCTGCAGGTGAATGGGAGAATCCGGTATGTGTGATCAAAGGACAGGGCTATATCGATACGACTCCCCTCTGGGATGAGGACGGACGATGCTATCTTGTGAATGGCTGGGCCAATTCACGCGCGAAATATGCCAGTGTGCTGACAGTCAGGGAGTTGTCGGCTGACGGTAAGAAGGCCATCGGACAACCTGTGATTGTATTTGATGGCAACGGTACGGAGAACCGCACTTGCGAGGGACCGAAGTTCTATAAGCGTGATGGCTGGTATTGGATTATGTGTCCTGCGGGTGGTGTGCCTACAGGTTTTCAGTTGGCCATGCGTTCGAAATCGCCTTATGGTCCTTATGAACATAAGATTGTGCTGGCTCAGGGTAAGACCAATATCAACGGCCCTCATCAAGGCGGCTGGGTGCATACGAAATACGGTGAGGACTGGTTTCTTCACTTCCAGGACAAGGAGGCCTATGGCCGTGTGGTTCACCTGAATCCCGTTGACTGGTCTACGGGCTGGCCCATCATGGGGCATAAGGGTGAGCCTGTGACCACCTATCGCAAACCATTATCCGACACCCACAACCCAATTCCCATCACCAATCCAGTAGAGACTGACGAATTTAATGCGCCTGTGATGGGTAAGCAATGGCAGTGGCATGCTAATTATGACGAGAAATTCGGTGTGCCTACCGCCTTTGGTACCTTCCGCATCTACACCTATAAACTTTCTCAGAACTGGAAGAATTTCTGGGAAGTGCCCAATCTGCTGCTGCAGAAGACGCCTGCTGACGAGTTCACGGTGACTACCAAGTTGCGTATGACCTCAAAGGCTGACGGACAGTTTGGTGGCCTGATTATGATGGGCCTCGACTATTCAGCCCTCGTGGTGCGGCGTATCGGACAGGAGTTCCAACTGGTGCAGATGACTTGTATCGCTGCTGACAAGGGTAAGCCACAGACGGAGGAGATCATCGCAAGCCTCAAGCCTACTGCAGTAGACAAGACCGACTACAAACCAGGTATTCACGAGGATATCTATCTGCGCCTGAAGGTGAAAGACTCGAAGGTGCAGTTCTCCTGGAGTCAAAATGGCAGGAAATTTACTGGCTGCGGTCAGGAGTTCCGGATGAAGGAGGGCAAGTGGATTGGCGCGAAGTTTGGCTTTGTTGCTGCCGAGACCGATCCTAAATGTGATCGTGGCTGGGTAGATGCCGACTGGATAAGGGTGACGAAGTGAGATGGATGATGTGAGATGGATGATGTAAGATGGATGATGTATGAGTAGGTATTTTGTGACATTGAGTTATGATGGGACGCGGTATCACGGCTGGCAGATACAGCCGAACGGTGTGTCGGTGCAGGAGAAACTGCAGGAGGCACTCTCAACACTATTAAGAGAGCTTGTCTCAGTGACTGGGGCAGGAAGGACCGATGCAGGGGTTCATGCACGGATGATGGTGGCGCACTTTGAGATGGATGATGTAAGATGGCAGAAGGAAGATGGGAGCTTCTGCGATAAAGACCTGGTATATAAGCTGAACCGGCTGCTGCCTTATGATATTGCTGTCAGCAAGGTTGAACCGGTGAGCGATGAGATGCATGCCCGTTTCTCAGCCAGATCGCGCATGTACCGTTATTATATCCATACTGTAAAGGATCCATTCCAGAAATCATATTCTTGTGAAATACACTATCCGCTGGACTTTGGAAAAATGAATGAGGCAGCCACGTTGCTGATGACCTACGAGGATTTCGGGGCTTTCTGTAAGAGTGGGGCCGACGTGAAGACCACGCTCTGCCAAGTGACGAAGGCCGAATGGGTGCAGACCTCGCCTACCTCGTGGTATTTCGAGATCCGTGCCAACCGTTTTCTCCGTAATATGGTGCGTGCGGTGGTGGGCACGCTGATTGAAGTGGGGCGGGGCAGACTGTCGTTGGACGACTTTAAGAAAGTGATAGAAGGCAAGCAGCGCTCGGATGCCGGTGAATCGATGCCTGGCAATGCGCTCTTCCTTGAAGATATCGTCTATTGATATGTGGTTAATTCTGGCATTTATGTCGGCAGCGTTGTTAGGCTGCTATGATTCTTTTAAGAAACAGGCGCTGAAAGCCAATGCGGTTATTCCCGTGTTGTTCCTCAACACCTTGTTCTCCTCTTTGATTTTCCTGCCGTTTATCGTGATGAGCGGCGCTTCTGATGCCCTCGATGGCGGCATCTTCCATGTGGCTAGTGGCGGTTGGGAGATGCACAAGTATATCGTTCTGAAGGCGGTGATAGTGTTGTCGAGCTGGATTCTCGGCTATTTCGGCATGAAGCACCTGCCGCTGACCATTGTGGGGCCAATAAATGCCACACGTCCGGTGATGGTGCTGGTGGGTGCACTGTTGGTGTTTGGCGAACGGCTGAACATCTGGCAGTGGATCGGTGTGCTGCTGGCGGTAGCATCTTTTCTGCTGCTGAGCCGTAGCGGAAAGAAGGAGGGCATTGATTTCAAGCACGACCACTGGATCTATATGATTGTAGGAGCTGCGGCCCTTGGGGCATTGAGTGGACTCTACGATAAATATCTGATGGCGCCTGTGGAAAGCGGGGGCGTAGGATTGGACCGTATGATGGTGCAATCGTGGTATAACATCTATCAATGCCTGATGATGGGGCTGATGTTATGGCTTCTATGGTGGCCGAAACACGAGGAGACAACACCTTTCCATTGGTCGTGGTCGATCCTAGGTGTCAGTCTCTTCCTTTCAGCAGCCGATTTCATGTATTTCTATTCCTTGAGTCTGCCGGATGCGATGATCAGCATTGTGTCGATGATCCGACGGGGTAGTGTGGTAGTGAGTTTCATGTTTGGTGCGATGTTCTTCCACGAGAAAAATCTTAAGGCCAAGGCTTTTGACCTGGCATTGGTGCTCTTGGGTATGGTGTTCCTCTATATCGGAAGCCATTAGTCGCGATAGATCCAGGAGAGTAGAGCGTTGATCCATCGGATGGAACAGCGGAACCAGCGGACGGTGCTGACAGGCTTACCGCCGAAGCTGAGGATGAACTCGCGGAAGGAGTTCTTTCGGAAAGGCAGACCTACATCCATGAAGTTAATGTGGTTATAGCCATGTTCATGAGCATATTTGATGGTGTGCCAGATAGTCAGCGTGTCAGGATGCAGCATCACATAGGTCTTGCGTCGGAAAGCAGCATACCATAGGAAGGCGTCACCTTGGCTGTATACACAGGCAGAACAGCCAATCACATGCTGCTGGTATTTGGTTACGAAGAGTCGACAGCAGTCGGTCTTTGATGCTTCTTTAAAAAATTGATTATCAGGAATATATCGTTTTGGTTTGAACCAGTGGTGTTGGTGTAGCAGATGAGTAAATGCCTTAAAATCCTCATCAGTCTTAACCTCGTCTGTGGTTAATCCACGTGCGTAGGCATTATCGATGCGCTGCTGCATCTTCTCGTTGATACGCTCTTCGGGGGTTCTGCTGTGTAGGGAATTGTGGATGCTCATCCAATGCACCGGGAAATAGCCCTGTTGACGGAACCATTTGTGGCCGAATGTTTTCTGCGTGAGATGGCTGAATTCGATATAGAGCATCTTATTGCTCATCTTTTTGGTGATGGCCTGCAGCATCTCGCCAAAAAGGTCTTCCTTGCGCCATTCACTGGGTGTATACACCCCTTCGCCCAACACACGGCAATGCATAAAGAAAAAAGGAGGTAGGATAGTGGCCCGGTAACGGACAATGGCCAGTAACTGGCTCAGTACGTTACCGGATTCATCGGTACACACCACCATATAGGGCTTCATCCTCGGTGTCTTCGCGCTGATGGCGAACAACTCCCGACTGTGGAAGAAGTTGTCGTTGTTAACGACAGGTAACTTCTCCAGATGGGTAAAGATGGTAGTAGTGATACCTTTCATGCCGCAAATATACGAAAAGAAAGTGAAAAGTGAATAGTGAATAGTGAAAAATTTGCTGCCGCCCTCCATTTTTTCACTTCTTTTTTGTACTTTTGCCGTCGGAAACGTTGAAATTAAAGACTGATTATGACAAATTTCAAAGATTTGGCGCAGTTGCGTCGCAGTCACCGCAAGTTTACGGAACAGGAAATCGATGGCGATGACCTCAAACTGATTCTTCGTGCAGGCCTGATGTCACCGACGTCAAAAGGACAGAGAGCCTGGCAGTTCGTGGTTGTCGATGATAAACTGGATCTCGAGAAACTCTCTGATGCCAAGAACCTCGGAGGACAGTTCCTGAAAGATGCTCCTGTAGCTATCGTTGTGTTGGGTGACCCCATGCAGAACGACTGCTGGATTGAAGATGGTGCCATTGCTGCAATCTCTATGCAGTATCAGGCTGAGGAGTTAGGATTAGGCTCCTGTTGGATACAAATGCGCGGACGGGGGCTTGACGACGGGACAACTGCCGATACTGTGATCCGTGGTGTGCTCGACATCCCCGATAACTTGAATTGCCTCTGTATCCTTGCCGTAGGACATAAGGCTGACGAGCGCAAGCCGCAGAATGAAGACAAACTGAAATGGGAAAACGTGCACCTGAACAAGTTCAGGAGTGAATAGTTAATAGTGAATAGTCATGATTAACTACGACTTAACGAAGATCAAGGCCATCATTTTCGATATTGATGGGGTGCTGAGTGCTGAGACCATTACGCTGTCGTCTGATGGTGTGCCGTTGCGCACGGTGAATATTAAAGACGGCTATGCAATCCAGCTGGCTATGAAGCTAGGTCTACGTATCGTGATTATGACGGGTGCTAATGTTTCAAGCATCTGCCGACGTTATGAGGGTCTTGGCGTCGAGGATATCTATGTGGGCTGTGCCGTGAAGATCAAGGCCTACGATGCTTTCCTCGAGCAATACGGTCTCATAGATGAGGAGATTATGTACATGGGCGACGATATCCCTGATCTTCAGATCATGCGCCGTGTGGGTTGTCCGGTTTGTCCCAAAGATGCCTGTCCCGAAATCAAGGAGGCGAGTATTTATGTGAGCGAGCGTATTGGAGGTCATGGTTGTGGCCGTGATGTTATCGAACAGACGCTCCGTGCTCAAGGGAAATGGGTGATGGACGAAAAAGCATTCGGATGGTGATTAAATCGCTTAAAGATTATCATATTATTTTGGCCAGCAATTCACCACGAAGGCGGGAACTGCTTGGCGGATTGGATCTCGATTTCGAGGTAAAAGTGCTACCTGACATCGAGGAGAGCTATCCGGATCATCTCAATACCTCGGATATTCCGCTCTATATTGCCACTGAGAAGGCCACTGCCTATAAGGATATGATGGCTGAGCATGATCTGATTATCACTGCGGATACGGTGGTGGTGCTGGGCGATGAGGTGTTGGGCAAACCGGTAGATCTTGATGATGCACGTCGTATGCTGCGAGAACTGAGTGGACATACACATCAGGTGATAACAGGTGTTTGCCTGATGACCCGGGAGCGTCAGCACAGCTTTGCAGTGACTACTGATGTCACTTTCAAGGAATTGACTGATGCTGAGATCAACTATTATGTGGAGAAATACCAGCCGCTCGACAAAGCAGGTGCCTATGGCATCCAGGAATGGATAGGCTATATTGGCGTCACTAGCCTCTCTGGCAGCTATTTCAACGTAATGGGCCTCCCCGTCCAGCGTATTTATAACGAATTACAACATTTTTGTGTAGTATAAGGAACTTAAACTGTTCTAATGTGATACAAATGACACGTTAGAGTGTGGTTTTATGCATTTTTTTTTGTTTTTTAATTTGATTTTGACTACATTTGCAGTCGATAACTAGTAATTTTAATCTATATTTATCATTTTCCATTTTTAGCAAAGGGACTTGTCTGAGAAGATGGGTCTCTTTTTATATTATGCTTCTTCTTCGGAACTCTGAACAGGTGATGGCGGTGGCGATAGCTACGTTAAGACTCTCTGCGCTATCGCCCTGATGAAAATTCGGTATGAGCAGGCGGTGGGTTACGCGTTGGCGTACGGCTTCGGAGATGCCGTTACCTTCGTTGCCCATTACGATGATACCCTTAGGAGAGAGCGGCTGTTGGTATATGTCGTTGCCATCAAGTAGTGTACCATAGACCGGGTAGTCATCTGGCAGCGTGTCGAAGAGCTGGAGCAGGTCACAATATATAATATGTACGTGTGCAAGACTTCCCATCGTAGCCTGTACCACCTTGGGATTGTAGGCATCGGCTGTGTCTTCGCTGCAGAAGATGGTGTCGATGCCAAACCAGTCGGCTATACGGATGATGGTCCCCAGGTTACCGGGATCCTGTACACTGTCGAGAGCCAGTGTGAGTTGGGAACGGAGAGTTGAGAGTTGAGAGCGTGCTACCGCTGTGGAGTCGGGGATGGGGAAAATGGCGAGGACTTGCTGGGGATTCTGCAGGAAACTGATGCGGCGGAGCTCTTCGTCGGTTACGCGACTCACGGGGACAGGTCCCGTGAGTCCTGCACCCTTCCACTCCTCGGTAGCATAAATGGCTATTGGCTGGTATCTGCGCATGAGGTCACCCACGACTTTCGGTCCTTCGGCCACAAAGCAGTTTTCACGTTTGCGGAACTTCTTTAATTCCAGTTGGCGGATATATTTTATCTGATTTTTGCTAATCATTTCCGTTTTTGTTTGCAAAGATAAAGATTTATTTCTATCTTTGCAAGCAAATTCGCAAGATATTGATGTCTAGACACCAAATATGCCTGTTGGCCATCGGCTTTCTGCTCATGCTTTTCACAGCGTGTTCTTCGTTGCGTGACATTCCGGAAGGGAGTGTCATGCTCGATCGGGTTTCGGTGGTGGCTGATGGGAAATATAAGGATATCAATACTACTCAACTGAAGAGTTATGTGCGACAGAAAGGTAATTCACGTTGGTTTTCGATAGCCAAGATTCCCTTGGGCATATACCGGTTGGCAGGGGATGACAGCACCCGTTGGATCAACCGTACGCTTCAGTCTATTGGCGAGGCTCCCGTGCTGTTTGATTCTCTACAGGCACGGAAATCGTGTGAGGCACTCCAAATGGCTCTTAGTAATTTGGGATATCTGGACGCTCAGGTGGAACTGTTTACCAATATCAAAGGAAAGAAACTCAATGCCTATTATGTGCTTCATCCGGGCAGGCATTATGTCATCAGGAATCTGAACTATGACATTCAGGACAGTGTGATGGCTGAACTTCTGAAGAATGACCGGCACGGACTTCATGAAGGAATGGTATTCAATGTGAATACCCTCAATGAGGAACGCTCCAGACTGACATCGTTCTTGCAGAATAATGGCTATTACCGTTTCCACAAGGAGTTTATCAACTATCTGGCTGATTCCATACAGGACAGCCGACAAGTGGATCTGACTCTGCAGCTGAGCCCCTTTCGTACGAGTAATACCAGCGACACCTTGCATACATGCTATACCATCAGACGAATCAGCTATGCCAGTAGTGATCCCCAGGACTCCGTGATTCATCTTCGTAAACGCGTTCTTCAGGAGAATTCCATGCTGACGGAAGGGCAACTCTATTCAGCAGAAGGACTTCAGAATACCTATAATCATTTCGGCCGGTTGGGAGCCGTGCGTTATACTAATATTGCTTTCCAGACAGTTCCAGACTCTGCCCAACTCGATATGAATGTACAGGTGCAGACCAACAAGCCCTCGACCCTCAGTTTTCAGCCAGAGGGAACGAACACGGCAGGAGACCTTGGAGCCGCTGCCTCGCTGACCTATCAGAACCGGAATCTCT
>JAEETD010000094.1 GCA_016290175.1 Prevotella sp.
TAGGTATGAAGACACTCGACCAGGTGGCCCGTCGCGATCCGATGGCTACGAACCACCCGATGTCATGGGAGCAGCTGCTCAACGACTTCAAGGGCATCGATTATGTGGCCTATCGTGATGCATTAGGACTGCCGAAGGACATCGACGTGGTGAACGTCGGTGAGTTCGATGCGATACACGAGGTAGAGAAAGTGCTGGCCGAAACGAGCGTAGAAGATTTGAAATCATATATGGAGTTGCACGTCATTAACGCCTATGCAGGTTTTCTGAGCGATGCCTTCACCGACCGTGCCTTCGAGGCCTCGAAGGTCATCAGCGGTGTGCAGGAGCAGCAGCCACGCTGGAAGCGTGCCGTCGCCACCATCAGCGGCAGTCTGGGCGAGACCATCGGCAAACTCTACGTCAAGGAATACTTCCCAGAGAGTAGCAAGCAGCGCGTCTACCGTCTGGTGAAGGACTTGCAGCAAGCCTTCGAGGACCGTCTGAAGGAGAACACCTGGATGAGCGACTCGACTAAAGCCAAGGCGCTGGAGAAGCTGCACGCCATGCACATCAACGTGGGCTATCCCGACAAGTGGCAGGACATGGAGAAGTTCATTGACATCCGCGAGACGGAGAACCTCGTCGAGAACTTCATCCGCATCAAGCAGGAGTCGCGTCAGGCCGAGTTGCGCAAGTACTGGCACCAGCCCGTCGACAAGACCATAATGCCCTGCTCGCCGCAGACGGTCAACGCCTTCTATCACCCGCTCTTCAACAGCATCAATTTCCCCGCTGCCATCCTACAGCCCCCGTTCTTCGACCCAGAGGCCGATTATGTCTGCAACTACGGTGCTATCGGTGCTGTCATTGGCCACGAGATGACCCACGGCTTTGACGACCAGGGCTGTCAGTTCGACAAGGACGGTAATCTCGCCAATTGGTGGACGACTGGCGATAAGGCCCGCTACGACGAGCGCACCAAGGTCATCGCCGACTGGTTCTCAGAGCAAGAAGCCGTGCCGGGTCTGAAGGTGAACGGTCAGAAAACCCTCGGCGAGAACGTCAGCGACAATGGTGGTCTGAAGATTGCCTATCGTGCCTACAAGAATCGCATGGCCTCCGAGCCCCTCAGCGATGTCGAAGGCTTCACCCCTGACCAGCGTTTCTACTTGGCTTATGCCCGCGTCTGGGCTTGCAACTCTACGCCTGAGTACATCGCCATGTTGGTGAACAGCGACGTTCACTCACCAGCTCGTCTGCGAGTGATGGCAGCCCTGCCGATGATCGATACCTGGTACGAGGCTTTCGGCATCAAGCCCACCGACAAGATGTTTATCCCCAAGGAGAAGCGAGCATTAGTGTGGTAAGTGCCATTTGTCACAGATTTACCGTTTATCACACCATTCGTCACAAACCCCTGCATAATATCCCACTTATGCAGGGGTTTCTGCAACTATCTGTAATTTTGCAGCGTCATATACGACAAATAAGTCAAAGAATCAATTAAAATGATAAATGATATGAAAAGAGTTAGTTTAAGATTCGCAGTACTGATGGCTGCAATGATGATGACGATGATGATGTCCGCCAAGACACAGGACTGGGGCGGACGAGTGATTGACGAGAAGGGCGAACCGATGCCCTACGTGAATGTGGTGCTGCTGTCACTGCCCGACTCGGCTTTCGTACAAGGTGCGATGACCGACGAGCAGGGCATGTTCAAGATTGTGACGGATATAAACCAAGGCTTGTTCAAGGTGACCAGCGTGGGCTATCAGACCTTATATATAAACGCGGGCGAGGGGCTGACCATCCAGATGAAGGAGGACACCCAACTGCTCAGCGAGGTTGTGGTGAAAGGTCAGTTGCCGAAGACCCACGTAAAGGGCGACGCCATGCGCACCACCGTCGCAGGTACGATATTGGAGAAGGCGGGAACAGTGAGCGATGCGCTCTCGAAGATTCCTTCGCTCGAAGCAGAACGCGACGGTGGTGTGAAGGTGCTGGGACGCGGCGACGCTGAGGTGTATATCAACGGCAGACGGGTGCAGGACATGAAAGAACTCTCTCGCCTGCGCTCCGATCAGATCCAACACGTTGATGTGGTGCAGAACCCTGGAGCC
This sequence comes from Prevotella sp., assembly GCA_016290175.1. Taxonomy (GTDB): domain Bacteria; phylum Bacteroidota; class Bacteroidia; order Bacteroidales; family Bacteroidaceae; genus Prevotella. Next base: position 2,106 of record JAEETD010000094.1, read on the forward strand.
CGCTATGCCGCCTCGGTAAAGGCCGTCGTGCGCATCACGCTGAAAAAGGCACAGGGTGAAGGTCTGAGTTTCCAGAACAGTACGCAGTTCATGTACCAGTACGGCGGTTCGCTGAACGACAATTTCACGGCCAATTACCGTACGGGCGGACTTGATGTAACGGGATCGTTCTGGGTAGGTACCTACAATCACTATAAGGGTTTGCAGGTCAACGACATGCTCTACTACGTGGGGTCAAATCAGGTGACGGGTCACTCCACTCAGGAGATCAGGCACCCCTGGCACGCATGGTCGCCGCAATTGCAGTTAAACTATATGGTCAATGAGAATCACACCTTTGGCGCCTACTACAAATATGACCGTACGCCCAGCGGCGAGACGAAGGGCGACTACCTGACGGATATGTTCGAGGACGGCATCCTTACCGAGCACTCCGCGAGCTACATCTGGCAGGACCAAAGTGTAAAGAAGCACATCTTCAACGCCTATTATAACGGTAAGGTGGGACAGCTGGGTATCGACCTGAACATCGACGGACTCTTCGATGACACCAAGACACCTGGTCGCACAACGGAAAAGACCTTCCCCCAACCCCTCCCTATAATGGAGGGGGGTGATTACCTTGCAAGCCAGGGTTATCTGCAGCAAAACTATCTACTCCCCTCCATGCAGGGAAGGGGTGGGTCTTCTCGTACCATCGAGAGCAATACCAACAGCGCCAATAATTTCTGGGCCTCGAAGCTTATCTTCAGCTATCCCGTGCTGAAGGGTAACCTCTCCCTTGGTGGCGAGTACAGCTACAACCACCGCACGGATGCCTACACATTCCAGGCTTCTGACTATGTACCCGTGAAGGCCACCGACACGGAGATCAACGAGAAGTCGGCAGCAGCCTTTGTCGAGTACGGCCGTCAGTTCGGCAAGGTGTTCGCTCAGGCTGGTCTGCGCTACGAGCACCTGACCAACGACTACTTCAACTTTGGCAAGCGCGAGGACGAGGTGTGCCGCGACTACGGCGACTGGTTCCCCACCGCCACCATCTCCGCTCCCATCGGAAAGATGCAACTGAGCTTGTCGTATCGTCGCGACATCCAGCGCCCGGCCTACTCAAACCTGACCAGTTCGACGATCTACGTCAACCGCTACACCTATCAGAGCGGCAACCCCTATCTGAAGCCGACCTACAACCATAGCCTCGTGCTGAATGCAGCTTATCAGTGGGCAAACCTAACCGTCGAGTATGGTCGCATGAAGAACAGCGTGACCATGTCCACCGAGCCTTTCCCTGGCTCCGAGGATCCGCTCGTCAGCCTCGCACGTCCCATCAACAGTGCCGACGACTACAACCAGTTCGAGCTGAGCCTCTCCGCACGCCCCACTATTGGTTGCTGGCACCCGATGTGGTATGCATTCACCGTCTTTCAGAACTATAAGACACCAACGGCTAATGGTTCGATGAAGACCCTCAACGATCCATACGTCACGCTCGTCTGGAACAACGACATCGAACTGCCTCACAGTTTCCGCCTGAGTGCCAATGCCCAGTGGGCATCGAAGGGTGACTACAACAACTTCAGCATCACTTCCCAGCGTTTCAACCTCACGCTCGGCATGCAGCGCGACTTCAATCTCCGCCGTCTCGGGCAGCTTACACTCGATGTGCGCTGCGTGGACATCTTCAATACTAATAAGACCGACGCCACCGTCTATGGCATCCGCGAACTCGCGACTGCTAATCCCGCCCGCCGCACGTTCCTCATCGACCTTGTCTGGAAGTTCAACGAGGCCCGCTCGAAGTATCGAGGCTCTGGTGCCGGCGCGAAGCAGAAGGCAAGAATGTAAAATAGTTCCGTTTGGATGTAATTATTTCGCCTTTTCTGCGACTAATAGGTCAAAAGGATTCAGTTGAACAATGGAGACAAAAGAATTAGAGAAAGAATTTCTGACGATGATCGAGGCGCAGAAACGTACCATCTACAAGGTGTGCTACATCTATGCCAACGACCAGGACGACCTGAACGACCTGTATCAGGAGACGGTGCTCAACCTGTGGAAGAGTTTCCCCCGCTATCGGGGAGATAGCACACTCAACACATGGGTATATCGCATCGCCATGAACACCTGCATCACGTTCCTCCGACGCTCCAATGCCCGCCCGCAGACCGTACCGATGACGGCCCATGTGGCAAGCATGGCAGCAGATGACAACGAGACGGCAGGCCAACTCAGGGAACTCTACCGACTCATCAGCCAACTGGGGAAATTGGAACGCGCGCTGATTCTCCTCTGGCTGGAAGAACGGAGTTATGAGGAAATTGCCGACATCCTCGGCATCACTAAGACCAACGTCGCCGTGAAACTGAACCGCACCAAAGAGAAACTAAAGAAAATGTCGAACCGTTAAATTTGAATTGTTATGGAACTTGAAGCATTGAAAGCCAGTTGGAACAAACTCGATGAGCGTCTGGCTGCAACGGAAATAGTGAACCTTCGCGTGGTGAAGGAAGTGATTCAGCAGAAGACCAAGTCGGCCTACGACCGCATCATGGGTCAGAACATCTACAACTTCGTGGTGAATATGCTCATCATCTGCGTGGTATTCCCCTATGTCTATCTGAACACACCTATCCAGGCCACCTCATTTGCCATCGTCGAGGGCGTGATGGTCATAGGGCTGATACCCTTGGTATGGAAACTCTCCCTGCTGTCGAAATTCGATCTGGACGGTAAAAACAGCAGCGAACTCAGCCGTCTGGTGCTCACCTACAAGAAGGTCTGCCATCAGGAGAAGGTCTGGCTGATTGGTGCCGTCTGCCTGGCTATGATAGCCTTCTACATCCTGGAACTTGGATTCAACACGGAGGCAGGCTATGAATTCGGTACGAGGCTCATACTGCCATTGGGACTGTCTCTGCTCACCTTGGCTCTCGGCCTTGTCTTTGCCAAATGGCAACTCCGTCGCCACGCCCAGCAGTTAAGGGAGATAGAGCGCGGACTGGAGGAACTCCGTGAGTTCGAGAAGTAAGGAATATCATACTCTGTATGTATGATTGTTATTATTAAAGTTAGAGTAAGAAAGCAGCACCCGTCGTGATGACGGGTGCTGCATTGTTAGCCGTTCGTCACAGAATCATGCAGAATATCCCATTTATTTGGTGCATTCTGCAACTATTCTTACCTTTGCAGCGTCAAACAGACATAAATGTTGAGTGATATGAAAGAAGTGAGATTTTTGATGGTACTGACCATTGGTTTTATAAGTGTTATGAGCATGAAGGCTCAGAGTCAGCGAATGCTGGAGTTCCAGAATGAGTTCTCCAAGTATCAGACGCAATATCGGGACCTGCTTTATAGTGGCAAGCACCAGGAGGCGATGGTTCCGTTGGCGAGTTGCATCGCGATACTCGACACTACCACGATTTTCAAGGTGGCGCCCATCCCCGAGAGAGCTATCATGGAGCAGAAAGGACTGCTGTACTACGACCAGGCGTGTTGCTATGCGTTGCTGGGGCAGAAGACGAAGGTGCGCACCTATCGTCAACAGGCACTCGCGGCATTGGAGCAGTCTGTCCTGCTGGGCTACAAGGATTATAATAATATGGTGAACGACAACGACCTCCAGTCGCTGCGCAAGGACAAGAAATATCAGGCGCTGCTGGCTCAGGTGAACGACCGTCAGCCCCTCAGTGTGCTGAAAAAATCGGCTCCATACGCTAAGGCCCGGCAAGACATTCTGTTCCGTTATCAACCTAAGGAGTCGAAGAACCTACGCATGGTGCGCGACTACTTCAAACTCGACTCCGTAGCCGGGCAGGGCGACGAACTCTCGAAAATCATCAATCTGCTGCACTTTGCCCATGACAACATCCGTCACGACGGTGGCAATCAGGCGTTTGCCGAGTTGGACGCCATCGACCTTTTTAACTATTACAAGACTACTGGTAAGGGTGTGAACTGTCGTCAGTTGGCCATATCGCTCTGCGAGATGTATCTGTCGATGGGCATCCCCGCCCGTTATGTGACCTGCATGCCAGCCGATTCACTCGACTATGAGTGCCATGTGATTAACACCGTGTGGTCGGAGCAGTTGCAGAAATGGCTTTACATCGACCCCACGATGGATGCCTGGGTGACAGACGAGAACGGCACGATGCTCAGCATCGCCGAGGTGCGAGAGCGACTCATCAACGACCAACCCTTGGTGCTCTGCGAGACTGCTAACTGGAACCATGAGTCGCAACAGACAAAGGAATACTACTTGGAGACCTACATGGCAAAGAACCTGTACTACTTTGTTTGCAAGAAGCTGAACCGCTTTAATCCCGAGAGCCTCTATCGCAACAACGATCCTGCAGATGATGTGCGGCTCATACCCGTTGGCTTCGTCAACAACAACTGGAAGTGTGACACCACTACCGACCCAGAGGTGTTCTGGGCAAAACCAAAGAAAGAACAATGAATATCCGTTTAGAACAACCCAAAGACTATCGTGAGGTAGAGAACCTTACGAGAGAGGCATTCTGGAATGTTTATCACCCAGGATGCACAGAGCATTACGTGCTCAATCAATATAGAACTAATCCCGATTTCATCCCTGGGCTTGACTTGGTGATGATAGAGGATGATAAAATCATAGGTCATGTAATGTTCTCGAAGGCTGAGATCATTCTTGATGATGGAACCAACTTCCCTTCATGGACATTCGGTCCCATTAGCATCCAACCCGACTACAAGCGCAAAGGCTATGGTCTGAAGTTATTGCTGTATGCGTTGGAGAAGGCTCGCACGATGGGCATCGGTCTTCTGCAGATGGAGGGAAATATCGAGTTCTACCGTCACGCAGGCTTCGACCTCGCCAGCAAGCTTAAGATTCACTATCATGCCGAGCCGAGAGAGTCTGAAGTACCTTATTTCCTTGCCCAGGAGCTGATTCCCGGCTATTGGGGCAATCGTGAGGGAACTTATTGTCCACCCAAGGGCTATTTCGTGGCCGACGAGAATTCTGAGGCCTTCGAGGCATACGAGGCGACCTTCCCGCAGAAGGAAAAACTCCGCCTACCAGGACAATTAGGATATGAGGAATAAATAGTTACTATGGCAATAACGAACGAGAGACTAAGACAGACGTTTTCTGAGGGTGGCGCGCAGGAGATATACCGGGAAGTCAGGGCTACAGGCTGTTTCCTCGGCTTTGCACGACGATATGTCTTTGACAAGGACTGTCGTGTGGCGAGGAGTGCCTTGTGGGGACTGACCAAAGCCACCGACGAGGAACTGTCAGAATTGCAGGTGATACGCAATGAACTGATAGACCAGGCCATGCAGACGGAAAATTCGTCTGTCAGGCGGCTTACTCTGAACATTATCAAAAGGCTACGGGTAGGCGAGCTTCGCTCGGAAATGCGGTTGACGTTAGAAGAGGGCGACCTGCGGACTGACTTCCTTGACTTCTGTTTCGAGCACATGGTCAGCATCGAGGAGTTCCCCGGCATCCAAACGCTCTGCATGAAGCTCGCCTATCGCATGTGCACTTTCTATCCAGAACTGATGGATGAGTTGAAACGCATCCTTGAAGCGATGGAGATAGCGTATTACAAGCCCGCTGTAAAGTGCCTGCGCAAAAGGATTCTCAGTGGAAAATTCAAATAAAAACAATTATGGAAACTGATCGTGTCATATTGCGCCCTTGGCGCGAATCGGATGCTGAAACGCTGTTCAAGTGGGCTTCCGATCCGGATGTCGGGCCTCGTGCAGGCTGGCCGCCGCATAAGAGTGTGGAGGAAAGTCTGGAGATTATTCGTACTGTATTCCATGATGCCACCAATACCTGGGCTATTGAGTTGAAAGAAACAGGCTTGCCGATTGGTGCCATGGGCTATGGTCCATCGTGTGAATGCGACTTGCCGGCCCGAGAGGGTGAACCGCTTATCGGCTATTGGGTGGCGAAACCCTATTGGAATCAAGGTATCTGTACAGAAGCATTGCAACTGATGTTAGACCATATCCGACAGACGACGGACATCAAATCGCTAATCAGTGGTCATTTCGTTGACAACCCCGCCTCAGGCCGAGTGATGGAAAAGTGTGGTTTTGTCCCCACAGGCGAAACCTGCATCGATGCGAATCAATATCAAGGTGAGGGACGACCTATTAGAGTATTAAGATTAGAACTTAAAAAATAAAAAGATTATGGAACAGAGATTTTGTCAGAGTTGCGGCATGCCGCTAACAGAGGATGTACTTGGTACTGATGCTGACGGCAGTAAGAACGAAGATTATTGCATGTACTGCTACAAGGATGGCAAGTTCTTGCAGGACTGTACGATGGACGAGATGATAGAGCATTGCGCCCAGTTTGTTGGCGCTGTCAACGAGGGATTGGAGAAACCCATCACCAAAGAGGAGTACATTGGCATGATGAAAACATACTTCCCCCAGCTGAAGCGTTGGCGCCAAACGTTGGATGTTAGTAACGATGAAGTCATGAATGTCAACCCCGCTTTGGCAGGCGTTAAAGAACTCATTGCGCAGATGGCCGACAAACTGCCCATCGCT
>JAEETD010000095.1 GCA_016290175.1 Prevotella sp.
GCTCCTTGCAGATATTGATGAAGGGGATGAGCTTCTTCTCGATCTTCTGTAACTCATCGGCATATTCCTCGTCGGTGTATTCCAGATGCTTGAAGGTACGTCCCGGATCCACATAGTTGCCGGGATTAATGCGTACTTTCTCGCAATAAAGGGCGGCGATGTCGGCGGTATGGGCCGTGAAATGCACATCGGCCACCAACGGTTGGGTGTAGCCATCTGCCTTCAACTGTGCAGAGATATGTTGCATGTTTTCTGCCTCACGGGTACCTTGGGTCGTGAAACGTACCAGTTCACCGCCGGCGTCGATGATGCGCTTGGCCTGTGCCACACTGGCGGTGGTATCATTGGTGTCGGTGGTGGCCATCGACTGGATACGGATGGGGTTGCTGCCCCCAATGCCGATATTCCCTACACGGGTCTCGGTAGAGTGTCTTCTTTGGTAACTCATGGCAGAATCAGTTGGTCTTAAACTCGTACTTCACTTCGGCCAGGTCCTTGTTGGCCTTTTCGATCTTCGCCCGCAGACCGCCTTTGTAGGCTGCCAGTCGCTGGGCGAGGACGGCAGCGCTAAGGGCCATCATCTCCACAGCGAGGATGGCTGCATTCTGTGCACCGTTGATCCCGACTGTAGCCACGGGGATGCCAGGAGGCATCTGGATGATGCTGAGCATGGCGTCAAGGCCATCGAGCATACCTTTGATGGGGACGCCGATGACGGGTAGGGTAGTAGAGGCAGCGATGACTCCAGGCAGGGCAGCCGCCATACCGGCACCAGCGATGATCACCTTGATGCCACGATCCTTGGCAGTACGTGCAAAATCTTCAACAGCATCGGGGGTGCGATGGGCTGAAAGGGCATTGACTTCAAAAGGCACCTGCATCTCGTCGAGCAGCTTACAGGCTTTTTCCATAATGGGCAGGTCACTGGTGCTGCCCATGATAATACTGACTAATGGTTTCATATTTCTTTACTTTTCACTATAGAAACAGTATACCGATGATAGCACAGACGACACCCACGAAGAAGCCGGCGACAACCTGTGCCAGGCTATGCTGGCGCAGAATCATACGACTCGTACCGAGGACGCCTGCCAGAATGAATGTCAGCGAGAGCCACCACACGGGGTTGAAGGCGAAGATCTCGGCAAAGACGAACAGGGCTCCCGCCACACCGCCGATGGCGGCTGTGTGGGTGGAGATTTTCCACCATACATTGATCATCGCACAGGTAATCTGGATGAACAGGGCTGCTGTGACGATGGTCATCATAAAGTGGGGGATATGCAGGAATTCCATCAGGTAGATGCAGAGGAAATAGCAGAGGATACTGATAACGTAGGGCACTGCTCGCCGCTCCTTCTGTCCCAGGTCGATGAGGCTCCAGCCTTGATGGCGCCGGTAAAAATGAATCAGTACGGTAGGAACCACCACAGTCAGCAGATAGACCATCGTTAGCAACTGGAATTTGTAGCTCCAGGGCATCTGGTTCATGTAGCTGAACATAAACAAGGCTACCAGACCTACCGTTGGCAGGTAGAACGGCGTAAACGCCATACTGATGACCCTTGCTGTGAGGATGATTCCCTTTTCTTTTGTCATGTTGTTATTCTTTTCTTAGTCTGGCGATGGGGATGCCCAGTGCTTCGCGGTATTTGGCGATGGTGCGACGGGCAATGGGGAAGCCTTTTTCCGTCAGTTGTTCACGCAGGGCGTCATCGCTTAACGGCTTATGTTTATCCTCGGCCTCGATGATGTCGCGGAGCACGGCCTTGATCCGTCGTGTCGACAGTTCCTCGCCACTCTCCGTGACATAGCTGTCGCTGAAGAAGTGGCGCAGGGGGAAGGTACCCCAACGGGTCTGGGCATATTTCGAATTGCAGACACGTGATATCGTCGAGAGGTCCAGTCCTGTCTTCTCTGCTACGTCCTTGAGGATCATCGGGCGCAGTGAGGCCTCGTCGCCATCGAGGAAGAACTGTCGTTGGAGGGTGATGATGGTCTGCATCGTCACGGTCAGCGTATGCCGTCTGGTGCGGATGGCCTCGATGAAATTCTGGGCAGCGTCCACCTTCTTCTTGATATAGAGCAGCGCCTCCTTGGTCTGACGGCTCAGGTGCTCCTTATTCTGCTGATACTCGTTCATGGAGTCGATAAACGACTGCGAGAGGGTAAGTTCCGGCACCTCGCCATTATTAAGTGTAAAGGTGATGGTGCCGTCATCCTGCGTGTCCACGATGAAATCGGGTGTGATCTGCTGCAGGCTTCTTCCGACGGTCTCACCCATCGAGGCACCTGGACGTGGGTTCAACTTGCGCAGTTCTCCGAAGAGGGCCTCACCCTGCTGGTCGTTCAGCGAGAGGGCCGTCTGTATGCGTCCCCAATGCTTGTGGGTGAACTCGTCGAAATATTTTTCCACAACCTGTTGCATCAGTTGTTTCACACGCGAGTCATCACGTCGTGCTATCTGTAGGAGCAGGCATTCCTGTAAGGAACGGGCGCCAATGCCAGCGGGGTCGAAGTCCTGCAGGATGTGCAGTACAGACTCTATCTCCTTTTCGTTGGCATCGATATTATGGTAGATGGCCAGTTCGTCGCTGATAGTATAGAGGTCTTTGCGGAGCAGACCGTCGTCGTCTAGTGAACCTATGAGGTATTCCAGGATGTCGCGCTGACGGTCTGTCAGGTCGCTCTCTCTCAATTGCTCCAACAACTGGTCGTAGAATGATTCTGAAGCACCGAACACCATCTCTTCCCGGTCCTCAGAGAGATTATTGCCACCGTGGAAGACAGGCAGATCTTCATCGTCGCGGCCGATATTCTCCAAAGCTGCATCCAGGGCCGACTGGCGCTCCTCGCGCTCAGAGAGAGCGGCATCATCGGCTTTCTCAGAGTACTCCGAGTAATCAGCGTACTCGGAATTATCAGAAAAATCCGCATTCTCTCCTGGCGACTCTACTTCCAGGGCAGGGTTATCGTTCATCTCCGTGTTGATGCGGTCTGCCAATTGGGTAATGGGCAGCTCCACCAACGACGATACCAGCATCTGCTGCTGTGAGATCGACTGTGTCTGCTTCTGGACTTGCGTCTGCTTCTGCTCTTGTATCTGCCAGGACTTATCGCTCATCACTATTCACTTTTCACTATTCACTAATCACTTTTCACTTTTCACTTTTCACTTCTAAAGTAGTCTTTCAGCTGTTCGGCATACGAGGCCAGCTGTTCTGTCTCCGCATTGCCATAGCGGCGCCATATTTCACGGCAGTGTGATAACAACAAACCGTCACTGGCATCCTTGCGGTTCAGATAAGGGTCGCAGTGCTGGAAGACATCCATCACCTCGGCCACTTTCTGGGGATTCATCTTTATCAACTTTGCCAGTTCCTGTACTTCAGGTGTCTCCGGCACCATCGTGATCGGTGTCAGACGGAAGTAGAGGTCGAGAATCAGAGTCAGCATCACGGGGGTCATGGTCGTCCCTTCTGCTATAGGCTTGAAGTCGCGCTCAAAGGTCTCCTGCACTTCCACGCCCTCATAGAATGCACTGGCATGGCCATAGCCTCGCATCTCACGCCACAGACTGACGGCGCGGGCCAGCTTCTTGGGATTCCGTCCGTAGGTCTCCCAGATATGCTCGATGCGCGGTGTTTCCAGATTAGCTATCTGGCACATCTTGTTGAAGAGGAAGCTGGGGGGCAGGTGGAGTTCCAGACTCAGGTTTACCATCTTACGGTGGAACATCGGTTTGACACCTACGGGTTTCTGTAGGTAAATCTGCATCAGAAGCAGCCAGTAATCGTCAGACCATTTAGCGTTTTTTGCCATATACTCTCTAATTTTCTGCAAAAATACAGTTTTTTTCGGAACTCTGCAACCTAAACGGCAAAAACTTATGATAAAAAACGAAAAATCCCGCTTCGCGGGAATCTTTTGTCAGACAGCAACGGCTATGTCCGGATGCCAGAGCACCACCTTGCCGCTATAAAGTGAGGCTTGGACATCGATGAGCCGCTGGTTGCTGCTGCCCCGGAAGAGCAGGTCAGGGTCGCGCAGTTTCTCTATGAACGGTCCGTCTACAAGCACATCTATTTGTTCCAGCAGTTCACGCTGTTCCTGGGTGATGAGCGACTCGTAGGTGAAGCCGGTGAAACACCAGATGTCCTTGTTGGTTCGTTGGTGAATTTCACGAGCCAGTTCTGCGAAACCTGCGGCCTGATACATCGGGTCGCCACCACTGAAAGTGACATTGGCATAAGGATCCGCTTCGATGATCTTCATGATATCGTCGACACTCATCTCATGTCCCTGATCAAAGGCCCATGACTGGGGGTTATGACAGCCAGGACACTGGTGACGGCAGCCAGCGCAATAGATGGAGGTCCGGAAGCCCGGACCGTCCACCATCGTATCCTCTATAATATCCAGTACCCTAATCACTTTTCACTTTTCACTTCTCACTTTTCACTTCTCACTTCTCACTAAAAAGGTCCTGTGCGCCGTGGTCGATGTGTGTCACGCGATCGTTGAGCTCCGCCAGCTTGCCGCTGTTCCAGCGGTCGGTGGTGCCCACCAGATAGCCCGTGATACGCTGAAGCTTGTCAATATTGGTTGAGCCGCACTTCGGACATTTCTCCAGATGGTCGTCGGCATTCTCGTAGCCACAGTCCATACAACGGTTACGGTTGTGGTTCACGCTTCCATAGCCCATGTTCAGCTGGTCCATCATGTCAACCACGCTCATAATGACCTGCGGGTTGTGGGTGGCGTCGCCGTCTATCTCCACGTAGAAAATATGTCCGCCACGGGTCATCTCGTGATAGGGTGCCTCCACCTCGGCCTTATGACGGGCAGAACACTTGTAGTACACGGGCACATGGTTGGAATTGGTGTAATAGTCACGGTCGGTGACACCCGGGATGCTGCCATACTTCAGGCGGTCTTTCTTAGTGAACTTACCGCTGAGGCCTTCTGCTGGGGTGGCGAGCACGGAGTAGTTATGGTGATACTGCTCGCAGAAGTCGTTGATACGCTGCTGCATGTAACCGACGATCTTCAGACCCAGTTCCTGACTCTCCTCGCTCTCTCCGTGGTGCTTGCCCGTCAGCGCCACGAGACATTCTGCCAGTCCGATGAAACCGATGCCAAGGGTACCCTGGTTGATGACACTCTCGATGGTGTCGTTGGGGCCTAGCTTGTCGGCACCGATCCAAAGGCTCTTCATCAGCAGGGGGAACTGCTTGACGAAGGCCGTCTTTTGGAACAGGAAGCGGTCGTGCAGCTGTTTGGCGGTGATTTCCAGCATGTTATCGAGCTTGGCGAAGAAGAGCGCAATGCGCTTATCTTTCTCCTCTTGAGTGATTTCTCTTTCCTCTTTCCACTTTCCACTTACCTCTAACATGCACTCGATGGCGAGTTTCACGATATTGATGGTCGAGAAGGAGATATTACCACGTCCGATGGATGTTTTGGGACCAAAACGGTTCTCAAACACACGGGTACGACAACCCATCGTGGCCACCTCGTGGATATAGCGTTTCGGGTCGTCAGCCTGCCAGTCAGGATCCTGGTTGTAGGAGGCATCGAGGTTCAGGAAGTTAGGGAAGAACCTACGGGCCGTCACCTTACATGCCAGTTGGTAGAGGTCGAAGTTACGGTCTTCGGGCAGATAGTTCACTCCCCGCTTCTTCTTCCAGATCTGTATGGGGAAGATAGCCGTTTCACCGCCGCCCACGCCCTCATAGGTGGAGAGCAGGATCTCACGCATGATGCAGCGTCCCTCGGCAGAAGTGTCCGTACCATAGTTGATGGAGGAGAACACCACCTGGTTTCCACCGCGTGAGTGGATGGTGTTCATATTGTGGATGAACGCCTCCATGGCCTGGTGCACTCGTCCCACGGTTTTGTTAATGGCGTGCTGTTGGGCACGCACCTTACCCGTCAGTCCGTCGAGGGGTTTCTTGAGGTAGTCCATCAAGGGCTCGTCGTAGAGGTCTTTATAGCTCTCGTTGTTGAGGTCTTCGAGGGCTTTAAGTTCTTCGATATACGTCAGTCGGACATAAGGCGCCAGATAGAAGTCGAAGGCAGGTATGGCCTGGCCGCCGTGCATCTCGTTCTGGCAACATTCCATTGAGATACAGGCCAGTACGGATGCTGTCTCGATGCGTTTGGCCGGTCTTGAAGCACCGTGACCAGCTATGAAACCGCAGGTCAAGATGTTGTCCAGCGGGTGTTGTACGCAGGTCAGCGACTTGGTGGGATAATAATCCTTGTCATGGATATGCAGGTAGTTATGCTCCACTGCCTCGCGCGCCTCTTCGCTGAGCAGGTAGTCGTCGACGAAGGGCTTGGTGGTCTCCGAAGCGAATTTCATCATCATGCCTGCCGGTGTGTCAGCATTCATGTTCGCGTTTTCGCGGGTGACATCATTGTTCTTGATGTTCACGATATCGAGGAACACGTCGCGCGTCTTCGCCTTACGAGCCACAGAACGCTGATGACGGTAGGCAATATATTTCTGTGCCACGTCCTTGCGGCTCGACTTCATCAGTTCCATTTCCACGGCGTCCTGGATCTGTTCCACGGTCATCTGACTCTCGCCGCGTTGTGCGATATGGTCGGTAATCTGGTACAAGAGGCGTTCGTCTTCGCCTTTGTCCGTGTGGATCATGGCCTTACGGATGGCAGCCATAATTTTCTGTTCATTGAAGCCCACTATGCGTCCGTCGCGCTTTACAACTGTTTGGATCATATATTATTAAAGTTTTTAGTCTAAAATCGTTTGCAAAGATAGCAATAAAAAATGAAAAGCTCCCCATGCCGGGCAGCTTTTCTTTTGTTAATTTTTGCTAAGTTTTATGGGCTTCAAGCGCCTGATTTATTGCTTTGCGCTGAAAGCCAGCGCATAAACGCGCATCTGCTTGACCATTGCTACAAGTCCGTTGGAGCGGGTGGGTGAGAGATGCTCTTTCAGACCTATCTCTTCGATGAAATAGAGGTCGGCGTCGAGTATCTCCTGGGGGGTATGGTCGCTGAGTACGCGGATGAGCAGGGCCACGATACCCTTGACGATTAGGGCATCGCTTTCAGCGCGGAAGTGGATCACTCCCGACTCCTGACTCCTATCTCCTGACTCCTCCACGTAATCTGCCACCAACCATACGCGGCTCTGGCAGCCATCGATCAGGTTCTGTTCGGTTTTGTATTTTTCTTCGAGCGGTTCCTGTTCGTTACCCAGGTCGATGAGTAGCTGGTACTTGTCCATCCAGTCGTCGAAACCGGAGAACTCCTCAATGATCTCGTCTTGAATCTCGTTAATTGTCATATTTCTGATTACTCTGATTATTCTGATTACTCCGATTACTCTGAGGCGACAAGTTTAAAGAGTTTATCGCTGGGGCGGACCTTGGCGGGGACGGCGATGGAGACGCGGGTGCCTTGGAGAGCGACGGGAACGGGGCCGTTGTCGCCATGGATTTCGTCAGCGGTGACGTACATCACGCCTGTTGTGGGACCGGTGATGAGCATCTTATCGCCCACTTTGAAAGTGTTGGCCTCGACGGTGAACTCCGCCACGCCCAGTTTTGAGAAGTATTTCACGCCTTTGCCGATATAGACCTTGCGCTCGGTGGCGTTGGAACCGTAGTTTTTGTTCCACTCGCCCATGAGTTGGCCCTGATAGTAGCCATCCCAGAAGCCGCGGTTGAAGACGGTGGCAAGGCGTTCGTCCCAGGCGTCTTTCTTTTCTTCTGTGAAGTTGTCATCGAGTACAGACTGAATCGCCTCTTTGTAGCACTTCACGACGGTATAGACATATTCCGGTCCTCGCGCGCGACCTTCTATTTTAAATACCCTGACGCCAGCCTTCATCATTTTATCGATGAAACGGACTGTTTTTAAGTCTTTGGGTGACATGATGTATTTGTTGTCGATATCGAGTTGGTAGCCCGTTTCGTTGTCGGTGGCGGTATACGAGCGGCGGCATACCTGGATGCATTCACCGCGGTTAGCACTGCGGTTGGCAGCGTGTAGGCTCATGTAGCACTTGCCGCTGATGGCCATGCAGAGGGCGCCGTGACAGAACATCTCTATGCGGATTTGTTCCCCGCTTGGGCCGCAAATGTGCTCTGCCTCTACCTGACGGTATATCTCCGCTACCTGGTCCATGTTCAGTTCGCGGGCGAGTACCACGACATCAGCAAACTGTGCATAGAATTTCAGGGCCTCGATGTTCGAGATGTTCAGTTGGGTGGAGAGGTGTACCTCCTGTCCCACCTTATTACAATACGTCATCACGGCCACATCCGATGCGATGACGGCGGAGATGCCTGCTTGTTTGGCGGCATCGATGATCTCGTGCATCAGGGGGATGTCCTCGCCATAGATGATGGTGTTGACGGTGAGGTAGCTCTTGATGCCGTGTGCCTCGCACTCTTGGGCGATGTCGCGTAGGTCGTCGATGGTGAACGTGGAGGCGGAGTGTGCCCTCATGTTCAGTTTCTCGATGCCGAAGTAGATGCTGTCTGCTCCTGCCTGTATCGCTGCCGCCAGGGACTCGCGAGAGCCCACGGGAGCCATGATTTCAAAGTCTTCTATTCTCATTCGGGGTG
>JAEETD010000025.1 GCA_016290175.1 Prevotella sp.
AAATAGCTAAAATAACTTGGAATAACAAAGAGCAATTAAGAACACTTAACACAACAAAAGCCCTCAAAATGAGAGCTTTAGTAATAGTTTATCCAAATTGTTCTAAGTTGTTGATAATCAGTTACTTGCCCACGCAGAAGTGTTGGAAGAGGTTGTTGAGTACTTCCTGAGATTGGATAATGCCTTTGTCGCCTGTTATCTCAGCGAGGTCAGAGAGAACGAGACGGAGGTCTTCGGCAATGAGGTCGCCGCTGAGATTTGTCTCTAACCCTTCGAGCACGCGCGAGAGATTATCTTCAGCATGGACGAGGGCGTCGTATTGACGGGCGGAGGTGACGATGATGTCGTTGTCAGTGAGTTCGGGAATCTTCGCTGCCTCAAAGAGCTTGGATTCCAGCTTGTCGATATTGTAACCCGTCTTGGCACTGATGCACAACAAGGGAACGATAGGTGGAATGAAGGCGTCGAAATTGATCTTGTCGGCTTTGTTGCAGACGACAATGGCTTCTTTGCCTTTCGTCAGTTGCATGAGTTCCTCAATCTCTTCGCGGTTTGCTTGTTCCTCAATCATCCAGATGACGATGCGGGCCTTTTCGATGGCAGCATAGGTGCGCTCGATGCCGATTTGCTCAATCGTGTCGGTGGTCTGTCGGATGCCGGCTGTGTCGATAAAACGGAAGGTGACGCCGTTGAGGTCGATGGTGTCTTCGATGGTGTCGCGGGTGGTGCCGTGAATATCGGAAACGATAGCTCGGTCTTCATGGAGCAGACGATTGAGCAATGTAGATTTGCCGACATTCGTTTTGCCGACGATGGCGACGGGGATGCCTTGTTTCAGCGCCTGACCTGTCTCGAAAGAGTGGGCGAGATGTTTGACTCGGGTGTTGATGTCTTTTGCGATAGAGAGCAATTCTGAACGGTCGGCGAATTCGAGGTCTTCGTGGTCAGAGAAATCGAGTTCGAGTTCAAGAAGTGAAGTGAGCTTCAGCAGTTTCTCACGGAGGCGGGAAAGCTCTGAGGAGAAATGGCCTCGGAGCTGGCTCATGGCTATCTGATGCGTGGCCTTATTCGACGAGGCAATCAGATCGGCTACGGCTTCGGCCTGCGAGAGGTCTATCTTACCGTTGAGGAAGGCTCGTTGGGTGTATTCTCCTGGATTGGCCATCCGGCAGCCGTGCTGGATCAGAAGCTCCAATACCTTGTTGAGGATATAACGAGAGCCGTGACACGAGATTTCTGCGCTGTCTTCACCTGTGTAGGAGTGAGGGGCTCGGAAGACGCTCACAAGGACTTCGTCGATGATGTCTGATGGATGATGGCTGATGGATGATGGTTTGTCTGCGATGTGGCCGTAGTGGATGGTGTTCGGCAGGGCATGGGTGAGGTCTTTCGAGAATACGTGAGAAAGAATCTCAAGCGTTTGAGGGCCTGAGATTCTTATGATTCCGAGTGCGCCACCTGGGGCAGTGGCTAATGCACAAATTGTATCCATTAGATGCGGTCGAGAACTTTTTCGATGAGGGTATCGATGGAGTTCTTGTATTCGGTATTCATCTTCTGGGCGTAACGGTTGGCAATGACCATACAGCAGGTCATGGCACGATGGCCCAAAAGAGAGGCGAGACCGGCTACTGCAGATGATTCCATCTCGAAGTTGCAGATCTTCATGCCGTCGTATTCGAAACTCTCAATCTTCTCATTCTGCTTGGGGTCGGCTATGTCTGCACGGAGCACACGTCCCTGAGGACCATAGAATCCGCCACAGGAGATGGTGTAGCCACGAACCATATCGTCTTGTGCCACTTGGTTGATGAGTTCGGCATCAGCCACAGAAACGTAAGGAGCGCCCTTGATGGGATCCCACTGCATGTGCTGCTTGAAGGCTTCTTCGAGCTTCAGGTCACAAACATTGTTACGTCCGGCATAGTAATTCAGCAGTCCATCGAAGCCGATGCTCTTCACAGAGGCTACGAAGCAGCCTGTTGGTGTGTTGGGCTGCAAACCGCCGCAGGTGCCGATGCGTACCATCGTCAGTGTGCGGTGCTCAAGAAATTCCTCGCGAGTCTGGTAGTTGATGTTGGCAAGGGTGTCGAGCTCGTTCACTACGATGTCGATGTTGTCGCATCCGATGCCGTGCGACTGACAAGTGATACGCTTGCCTTTGTACATACCTGTGATGGTGTGAAACTCACGGCTGCTGACTTCACACTCTTTCGAGTCGAAGTGTGCAGCAACGGTGTCGACACGAGCAGGATCGCCCACAAGAACCACTTTGTCGGCCAGCTGTTCTGGCTTCAGATGAAGGTGGAAACAAGAACCGTCAGCATTGATGATCAGTTCGGATTCAGGAAATGTTCTTTTCATAAGCTTTCTTATTTAGAATTGTTGATAATGTTACTTTCGGATTGTCGGATACGTTTCTCGAGTGTCTTCACATCTGCCGTCAGACGCACGAATTGCTTTTCTGCATCGAGAATCTCGGTACGAAGCACACGTTTGTCCTCTGGTTTGGCCTTGGCGTAGAAATTGCGTGATTTCTCCAGGAGTTGCTCAATATCCTTAAGTTGTTTCCTGGTGCCTTGAAGTTCGCGATAGAGGTCGGGCGATTCAGGTGCCTGGAACTGACTGATGTCTGTATAGGTAACGCGATCGTTGATGATAAAGCTGATAGCCGATCTTGACTGTTTAGCTGCACTTGATTTGCCAATGGTCTTGAGTCGTTCGAGAGCCAGCTTGCGCTCCGTGCCTTTTCCCCATGTATTGGCAATGCGGCTGATGTCGGCAAATCCCCGTAGTTGCTCGTCGGTATAGGCATCGCTATTGTATATATGACGTGAGGTAGGGGGAATGAACATATACACGCAGGCCTTTCCTTCCGGCTGGCGACGGTCTGTGACGAAATAGCCGATATTGCTCAGCTCGTCGATAACATATAGATAGTCGTTGGCCTCGGAATTGAAGGGCATGCCTATATTCTCAGGTCTGAGGAACTGTCCGTTCTCAGAATCAGCGCGTGTGACGAAGATATCATAGCCGCCAATGCTCTCTTTGCCCTTTGCTGCAAAATAGAAAGTGGTTCCATCGGTCATCATATAGGGGTAGTTGGCCTCGCTGATGCCGTCGTAGATACCTTTCAGGGCCAAGGGCTCGCTCCATTCCTCACCTAACTTGTCGAGGGTGTAGAGTCGCATCTGACCGTTGGCGTTTTCGTCAGAGAAATAGCATTTGTTGCCCATCTCGTTGATAAACACATAACTTTCTGAATGCCCTTCGCTACGGAAGAACTGGTCGAAGGCAGCTAACCTTCCAGACTCTGGGTTGAGGCGGATAATAGAAAGGATATCGTCCTTGGCAACGACCATAGAGTCGATGAAGATGATCTGCTGGGTAGCCTCGCGCATATCCGTGATACGCGGGTCTTCCTGTGGCTCTTCTACTACCACGATGGGAGCCTTCTTAACAATTGGCGCTTTTTTTACAACGGCCTTCTTCTTCTGAGCCTGCATCGGAACAGATGTAAGCAAAGCAAGAGCAATAATGGCTATATTCCTTATTCTCATCGTTTTATGTTATTCTTCTACAAGTTTGTTTTCAGCATTGAGAGCTCTCCATATACTGAAGCGCGCCTCGGGATTTATCTGTTCCATTTCATCGAAGAGACGCTTGATGTCTGAGCGATGCGAGTCGGTCTCGTAGGGGCAGAGCTTGGCCTGCTTCTGGTAGCCTTGCATTTCTGCGTAGGCCTTGATGTCGGCTTCCTCCATCATGCAGAGCGGGCGGATGATTGTCAGTGGCATCTTCCGCATCTTCAGGCTCGCAGGCATCGTATCGAAACGGCCTTGGAAGGTGAGATTCATCAGTGCCGTATGGATGAGGTCATCCTGATGGTGCCCGAGGGCTATCTTATTGCAGCCGAGCTGCTGAGCGAGGTTGAATAGTTCTTTGCGGCGCTGCCAGGAGCAGAGGAAGCATGGCTGCTTTTGCCTGCGCAGGCGGGCGGCGGATTCTGGAGACTGCTGTGGCACAGCAGTATGCTCAACCATAGGCGCAGCATCGACCTCGAAGCGGGTATTCCTTATGTGGAGCCTGATGCCGAGGAAGTCGCAGAATTGCTGCAGATAGCTCGTGTCGCTCTCGTAGTGGATGTTCTCCATCCTCACGTGCAGGGCCTCGACCTCGAATCGTGGGTGATGGATCTTCGCGCGCTTCGCCAAGAGTTCCGTCAGAAGGAGTGAATCCTTGCCGCCGGAGAGTCCCACGAGGATTCTGTCATCATCCTCTATCAGATGATAAGTAGCCATCGCCTTGATGAACCGCTCCTTCAAACGCTTCTCCAGGCGATGACTCTCTATATCGTCTTTACGCTTCTCCACGTAGATGTTTGTCCATATTGAGGGCAGCACGGCGGCCGTCGCCCATCGCAAGGATCACGGTAGCACCACCACGCACGATATCGCCACCGGCGAAGATCTCAGCACGTGAAGACTGCATGTCGTCGTTGACGGCAATGGTGTTTTTACGACCGAGCTCCAAGCCTTGGATAGACTTCGGCACGAGTGGGTTAGGTGATACACCTACGGCCACAATCACCTGATCAACATCGAGGGTTACGGTCTTGCCCTCAACGGGTACAGGTGAACGACGACCTGAAGCATCAGGCTCTCCTAACTCCATCACCTGAAGAATGGCCTGCTTCACGGCACCCGTCTCGTCAGCGATATACTCGATGGGGTTGTGGAGTGTCAGGAAGTTGATACCCTCCTCCTTAGCGTGCTTCACCTCCTCGAGACGAGCTGGCATCTCCACCTCAGAACGACGGTAAACGAGCGTTACTTCAGCGCCTAAGCGTTTAGCGGTACGGCAGGAGTCCATAGCGGTGTTACCACCACCCACGACAAGCACACTCTTGGCGGGATTCAGCGGGGTATCGGTCTTTGGATTTGCAGCATCCATTAGGTTCACACGGGTCAGATACTCGTTACTTGACATAATGTTGATGCTATTCTCACCAGGGATATTCATAAAGTTAGGCAGACCTGCGCCAGAGCCTACGAAGATGCCCTTAAAACCCTGCGCCTCAAGCTGCTCCACACTTATAGTCTTACCAACGATCACGTCGGTCTGGAAATGAACACCCATCTTGGCGAGGTTGTTGATTTCGACGTCAACAATCTTGTTGGGCAGACGGAACTCAGGGATGCCGTATTTCAGCACACCACCGATTTCGTGCAAGGCCTCGAAGACATAGACATCGTAACCTTTCTTCACCATATCGCCGGCGAACGAAAGACCGGCAGGGCCTGATCCCACGACGGCAATCTTGATGCCATTGGCTGGTGCAATCTCAGGCAGAGAGATATTGCCGCTCTCACGCTCGAAGTCGGCAGCGAAACGCTCCAGATAGCCGATAGCCACAGCAGGTTCGTTCATCTTCAGGTGGATACACTTGCTCTCGCACTGCTTCTCCTGCGGACAAACACGACCACAGACAGCGGGTAGGGCAGAGGTATCTTTCAGCACCTTCGCAGCAGCCAGGAACTGACCGCGCTCGATGTTCTTGATGAATGATGGGATATTGATGTTCACTGGACAACCCTCTACGCACGAAGGCTTTGCGCAGTCGAGACAACGTTTGGCCTCAGTCATTGCCATCTCCTTCGTCAGACCGATATTCACCTCCTCCGTACGAGTGGTAGCACGATAGACGGGGTCGAGTTCCGGCATGATGACACGCTCAATCTGCGTACGCTCCTTCGGCTTCATACTCTGCTGCAGTTCTTTACGCCAGGCAGCATTGCGGTCGGTGAGGATTTCGATTGTATCGTTCGTGG
This sequence comes from Prevotella sp., assembly GCA_016290175.1. Taxonomy (GTDB): domain Bacteria; phylum Bacteroidota; class Bacteroidia; order Bacteroidales; family Bacteroidaceae; genus Prevotella. The sequence continues at coordinate 5,832 of JAEETD010000025.1, forward strand.
GGTCGTCGTCCATGACAACATCGGTGGTACTAGTGGCGATGGCATCGCCACATACATCAACGGAATCGAGGTGCTCCTCGTAATGAGCCAACTCTTCCTGCTCCTCACGCTTGAAGGTGCCCATGCGCTTGAACATTTCATCCCAGTCGACGAGAGCACCATCAAACTCAGGACCATCGATGCAGACGAACTTGGTTTTACCACCTATCGTCAGACGACAGGCACCACACATACCTGTACCGTCCACCATAATCGTATTCAGCGATACTTCGCAGGGGATATTATGCTTCTGAGCAGTCAGATTCGAGAATTTCATCATGATTGGAGGTCCGATGGCGAACACCTTATCCACGTGCTCCTGCTCGAAGAACTTCTCCATACCGACGGTTACGACACCCTTTTCACCGTAGCTGCCGTCATCGGTCATGATGATCACCTCGTCAGAGCTTTCACGCACCTTATCCTCGAGGATAATCAGATCCTTCGAACGACCGGCCATCACGGAGAGCACTCTATTGCCAGCGGCCTTCAGTGCCTGTATAATGGGGAGCATCGGTGCTACACCAAGTCCACCACCGGCACATACGACAGTACCGTATTTCTCAATCTTCGTGGGATTACCCAGCGGGCCTACTACGTCCGTCACATAGTCGCCCTCGTTGAGCGCACAGAGTTTCTTTGATGACAGACCCACCATCTGGACCACCAGTGTGATAGTGCCTTTATCGATGTCTGCGCCGGCGATAGTCAGTGGCATACGCTCACCTTTCTTGCCTACGCGTACAATCACGAAGTTACCGGCCTTACGGCTCTTCGCAATTAGCGGAGCCTCAATCTCAAAGAGAAAAACCTTCTCGGAGAACTGCTCTTTTCTAACAATCTTATTCATATTTGTTTAGCTTGGTTGATTAGTCGATGATGTCGCAGCCCATGTAAGGAACGAGGGCTGCAGGAATCTTAATGCCATTCTCTGTCTGGTTGTTCTCTAAAAGAGCAGCCACGATACGAGGCAGGGCGAGGGCAGAGCCGTTGAGCGTATGGCAGAGTTCAGGCTTCTTGCTGCCTTCAGGACGATAACGGCACTTCAGACGGTTGGCCTGATAGGTGTCGAAATTAGAGACTGATGACACTTCAAGCCAGCGTCCCTGAGCTTCTGAATAGACCTCGAAGTCGTAGCAGATGGCTGATGTAAAACTCTGGTCTCCACCGCAAAGCAATAGAATACGATACGGCAGTTCAAGCTTCTTCAGCAGACCCTCTACATGTGCCAGCATCTCCTTGTGGCTCTCCTTCGAGTGCTCAGGCTTGTCGATGCGCACAATCTCTATCTTCGAGAACTCATGCAGACGGTTCAGACCGCGCACGTCTTTACCATACGAGCCTGCCTCACGACGGAAACACTCTGTATAGGCGCAGTTCTTGATGGGCAGATCCTTCTCGTCGAGGATTACATCGCGGTAGATGTTCGTAACAGGAACCTCGGCTGTTGGAATCAGGTAGAAATCATCTATCTCGCAATGATACATCTGACCCTCCTTGTCGGGCAACTGACCTGTACCATAGCCTGATGCAGCGTTCACCACCGTTGGTGGCATGATCTCCGTATAGCCGGCCTTATTGGCTTCTGCAAGGAAGAAATTGATGAGTGCCCTCTGTAACTGGGCTCCTTTGCCGATATAGACGGGGAAGCCGGCGCCGGTGATTTTCACACCAAGGTCGAAGTCGATGAGGTTATATTTCTTGGCAAGTTCCCAATGGGGCAGGGGATTGGCAATACCCAATGACGGATTCACATCCCAATTGCCGACAGTGTCGCTGTCAGTGCATTCTTTCAGATTCGACTTCACTACGTGATTATCCTCAGCGGCCTTGCCCTCAGGCACCTCATCGTAGGGGATATTGGGTATCTGGCAGAGCAGAGTAGTCATCTCCTCCTGTGCCTTGGCCATTGTCTCGTCGAGTTGTTTCGATTTCTCTTTGAGTTCAGCCACCCGAGCCTTTACTTGCTCGGCTTCTTCTTTCTTTCCTTCTTTCATCAATCGGCCGATCTGTCCGGAAAGCTGTTTCTGCTCGTTCAGGCTCTTGTCGAGTTCCTGCTGAGCCTCACGGCGCTTCTTGTCCACGGCCAATACTTCGTCGATGGCCTGCTGTGCATTAGGGAAATGCTTCTTCTCCAGGCCACGAACCACACGTTCAGTTTGCTCACTGATGAGTTTGAGTGTTAACATATTAAATACGTATTTATTTGTTTGAATTCAATTTCTAAGGTGCAAAATTACAAAATATCGTTCAAACTACAAAAGAAAAAGGCATAAAAAAGCAGAAATCCCTCTCTCCATAGGAGAGAAGGACTCTGTTGTTTGTTTGGAATAAGTTTTTTTCTTGTTTGAAACTGATTAGGCCTCAGCGTTTGGAATCACTGAAACAACGCTCTTGTTGAACTTGCCTTTGTGGAAGTTAACGGTACCATCTACGAGCGCGTAGAGGGTGTCGTCCTTACCAATGGCAACGTTGTTACCAGGATTGTGCTTTGTACCACGCTGGCGAACGATGATGTTACCAGCCACACACTGCTGACCGCCGAAAATCTTAATACCCAGTCGCTGAGCTGCGCTCTCACGACCGTTCTTAGAACTACCTACACCTTTTTTATGAGCCATTTCTAAGTCCTCCTTTGATTAAGCGATTACTGATTTAACTTCAACCTGTGTGAACTGCTCACGATGACCGTTGCGCTTACGAGAGTCCTTGCGGCGCTTCATCTTGAACACAATCACCTTGTCGCCCTTCACGAGCGGGTTGATAACCTCACACACTACTTTTGCTCCGTCTACGGTGGGAGCACCTACCGTCACTGCACCGTCAGCATCTACGAGCAGCACCTTGTCAAATTCAACAGTCTTACCTTCTTCGGCATCTTTGATGTGGTGAACAAAGAGCTTCTGTCCCTGTTCCACCTTAAACTGCTGACCCTGAATGTCTACAATTGCGTACATTATTTATTGTATTAAAGGGTTTTTTCCGCGAGGCGGCGTACGTTCGTACACACTTCACTCAGCCCCAACGGACTCAAATCGGGGTGCAAAGGTACGAATTTAAAGTGAAAAGTGAAAAGTAAAAAGTGATTAGTGATTTACTTTTAGGAAAGTTTAACATTTTAGGTACAGACAAAAAATAAAGCGACGACTTTCGCAAGCGATCGCTCCATATCTTCAATAGGTATTAGCTTTTTTAAGGTAAAAAGATTGTTTTCAGGATAACGAGTGCAAAGGTATAGGTTTTTTTTCGAACCCGCAAACTTTTTCTGCATTTTTTTTACAAGAAACCTTCCGTGCGCCCGCACAACCCTAAATTTTATCAAATGTTAACACTAAATGATGCGCAAACGATTGTTTTTTCTATTAAATTGTCATCTCTCCACGAATGGATTTTTGCATGAGTTGACATACCTTTTCCGGCGACTCTGGATAGTGTGACTGAAGGAACATGAGTTTCGTAACGGCACTCTCAACGGTCATATCCCGTCCGCTGATGACGCCGGCCTCCTGAAGATGATAGCCGCAGTCATATCTTGACATCTCTACAGCTCCTTGCAGACATTGGCTGATGTTGACGATAATTTTCCCGTTGGCAGTCCCTTCCTTGAGGGCATGTAATAGCCACGTCGATTGTGGCGCATTGCCGCTGCCGAATGTACGCATGACGATGGCCTTCAGGTTGGGCGTGTGGATGATGTGGCGGATGAGGTCTTCCCGTATACCAGGAAAGAGTGAGAAGATGATTACGTTGTTGTCCAAGCGGAAATGTGGTACCATGGGCTCGTCCCATCTTGGCTTCAGAATCCGCTCGTGGTGGTAGGTGATGTTCACGCCTGCATCCACAAGATGAGGATAGTTGAATGATTCGAAGGCATTAAACTCCTCGGCACTCTGTTTGGTTGTGCGGTTGCCTCGCAGCAGATGGGAGTTGAAGTAAATGCCCACCTCTGGCACTAGTGCATGACCTTGCGAATCGCAGGCAGCCGCAATCTCTATTGATGAGATTAGATTTTCCTTGCCGTCGGTACGAAGCTGTCCTATCGGTAATTGCGATCCCGTAAATATCACAGGTTTTGTTAGATTCTCTAACATATATGAGAGGGCAGAGGCGGTATAGGCCATCGTGTCTGTTCCGTGTAGCACCACAAAACCGTCGTATTGGTCATAGTGGTCGGCAATACAATGTGAGATATCCGTCCATTTGGCAGGCGACATGTCACTGGAGTCAATAGGAGGATTAAACTGGAAGGTGTCGATAATCGTATCAAACTGTTTCAGTTCGGGCACATTGAATAAAAGGTGTTCGAAATCGAAAGGCTCTAAAGCACCTGTCTTGGGGTTACGGTTCATTCCGATAGTACCACCCGTATAAATGAGAAGGACTTTTCGCTGCATAGAAAACGTTTACGTTTATTTTTGCTGCAAAGTTAATTCATTTATGTGAGATTATTGCTATCTTTGCAGAAAATTTTAAATACAACTTAAAAACAAATCACATTTATGAAAGCTTTCAATGACAAGAACTTCGTCCTGGAGACTGAGATTGCCCAGGATTTGTATCACAACCATGCATCTAAGATGCCGATTATCGACTATCACTGCCATCTGATTCCTGAGATGGTAGCCAACGACCATCGTTTCAAGAGTATCACCGAGCTTTGGTTGGGTGGTGACCACTATAAGTGGCGCGCCATGCGTACCAATGGCATCGACGAGAAATACTGTACAGGCAAGGATACCAGCGATTGGGAGAAATTCGAGAAGTGGGCAGAGACCGTGCCTTATACCCTTCGTAATCCCCTCTATCACTGGACTCATCTGGAGCTGAAGACCGCTTTTGGCATAGAGAAGCTGCTCTCTCCCAAGACTGCACGGGAAATCTTCGACGAGTGTAATGAGAAATTGCAGCAGCCAGAATTTTCAGCCCGTGGTCTGATGCGTCACTATAACGTGGAGTGCGTTTGTACCACTGACGATCCGGTAGACGACCTGCACAACCACATCGAGTATGCCAAGCATAAGGCAGCTAATGATCCGATGATGATTCCCGCCTGGCGTCCTGATAAGGCCATGAACATCGAGAAATCTGATTTTGCTATCTATGTTAATGAATTGGCACATGTCAGCGGCATGGAGATTCGTAAGTTTACAGATATGGTCGATGCTCTGCAGAAGCGTCACGACTTCTTCGCTGCTAATGGGTGTAAGCTCTCTGACCACGGTATTGAGGAATTCTATGATGAAGAGTATACCGATTCTCAGATTGAGACCATCTTCGAGAAAGCTCTGCGTGGTCAGCAGTTGTCAGCCTATGAGGTGCGTCAGTATAAGAACTGCTTCCTTACCGTGATGGCCGAGATGGATGCCGATGCAGGTTGGACCCAGCAGTTCCACTACGGTGCCATCCGCGACAACAACACCGCTATGTTCAATAAACTTGGCCCAGACACAGGCTTTGACTCAATTGGTGAGTTCAACACCGCCAAGGCCATGTCTAAGTTCCTCAACAAGCTGAACATGAAGGGCAAACTCGCGCGTACCATATTATATACATTGAATCCATGCGCCAATGAAGTGATAGCTACCATGCTGGGTAACTTCCAGGGAGGAGAGCCTGGAAAGATCCAGTTCGGCAGCGGATGGTGGTTCAACGATCAGATGGATGGTATGATCAAGCAGATGAACGCTCTTTCTGTGCTTGGCTTGCTGAGCCGCTTTGTTGGTATGCTTACCGACAGCCGTTCATTCCTGAGCTATCCGCGCCATGAGTATTTCCGTCGTATTCTCTGCAACCTGCTGGGCAACGATGTGGAGAAAGGCCTGCTGCCTGATGACCGCGAACTGCTGGGTAAGATGGTTGAGGACATCAGCTACAACAACGCCCGCCGTTACTTCAAGTTCTATTAATATTATACGGTAAACCTGATATAGGTACGATCGTCGAAGGAACGGTTTTCGGGAACGAAGCCCTTGGTGGCTTTGAAGTCACCAATGTTGAGGGGGTCCGTCTTGCGCTGATGGCGTAGACGGACCTCCGACTCTTCAAGAGTGGGGCAGAGGAAGGGATAGCCGTCGCTGGCAAAGACAATCTCCCACGGCCGGAAGTCGAGGGTAAGCACAGGCACCAGTTGTTCTGGAATAGGGAAACCATCGACGACGGAATATGTGACATTCTGGTTCTTCATCTCTTGTAGCATGCGTGGAATGATATAATCGCGTGCCTCATCGTTGGTAAGAATTTCCTCTTGATTCTTACCTGCTGCCAGCAATTCTTTGACCTTCGCTGCACGCATCTCGGCAAGTTTCTGCTCGTAGGGCTTGGGATTTTCAATGAGTTCGCCATTCAAAAGGCACAGGCAGTCGCCAATCATCCAGATCTCTCGACGCAGACGGGAGAAAAGCACCACAGAGGCTGTCATACGTTCTTCAGGATGAGCTGTCAGTTCAGCCATTCGTTTTCTTCCGTAATGCTTGTTGATAGCTCGGGTGACGCCAAGACAAAACTGATGACAGGACGTGTTTGCAGGCATTTTGCGGATATATCGCGAGATGATTTTCATGGCATAGCATAGCGTCCATTACTCATCAGCAGAGAGTAATGGCGGGTGGCTTTGGATGTAGACCCGTCGATAACGGCGATGAAATCACTTGTGACGACGAGTCCGTCCTCGCTTTTCTTTTTTGGGTTCTTCGCGATCAGGCTTTGCTCGATGATTTGCATTGGTGTTGGGTGTTGGGTGATAGGTGTTGGTGTATAGTTTAGAGATGAGGTCTGGACGTCCGATGCGACGGAGGCTCTGCTCGATGCCGCGGCGTTCCTCAGGCTTGTACCAGAAGAAATACTGACGCTGGGCAAGCTTTTCCCGCTGGCTCTTTGCAGAAGAAACGGGTTCGAGGGTATATGGGTTATAACCTGTGTACCATGTCTCAGTGGCAACCGTCATTGGCGTAGGGGTGAAGTCCTGTACCTGTTCGAGGTGGAAGTCCAATTGCTTAGTGATAACGGCCAGTTCAGCCATATCCTCTTCCTGGCATCCGGGATGCGAGGAGATGAAGTAGGGGATGATCTGCTGGTGGAGGTTTTCCTCACGATTAATGCGGTCGAAGATACGCTTAAACTCGTAGAACTGCTGGAACGAGGGCTTGCGCATCAGTCGGAGCACGCGTTCGCTGGTGTGCTCGGGCGCCACTTTCAGACGTCCGCTCACATGCTTGCAAATCAGCTCGCGAGTGTATTCCATAGCGGCCTTGTTGCTTGCCTCGTCCTTACCTTTATATAATAATAGGTCGTAACGCACACCGCTGCCGATGAAACTCTTCTTGATACCCTTGACGGCATCGACGGCATGATAGATTTCCAACAGTTTCTGATGGTTGGTATCGAGGTTGGGACAGATCTGAGGATGGATACAACTAGGCCGTTTACATTTCTCACAGGCATTGAGATTCTTGCCATGCATACCGTACATATTAGCCGATGGACCGCCAAGATCAGATAGATAGCCCTTGAAATCCGGCATCTCTACAACTTGCCTCACCTCTTTTAAGATGCTCTCCTTCGAACGGCAGGAGATGAATTTTCCTTGATGGGCAGAAATGGTGCAGAAAGCACATCCTCCAAAACAGCCTCGGTGAATATTAACGCTATGCTTGATCATGTCGTAGGCCGGAATGCGTTTGCCCTTATATTTGGGATGAGGCTGACGCGTATAGGGCAGGTCGAAGGAGGCATCTAATTCCTCGGTGGTCATTGGCGGATAGGGGGGATTGATGACAACATAACGACCATCGACACCCTGTAGCAGACGGGAGGCATGCATCATGTTTGACTGCTCCTCTACATAGCGGAAATTCTCAGCCTGCTTGCGCTTGTCTTTCAGACACTGCTCATGAGAATGAAGAACGATGTCGTCTTCCCGGATGCCATTAGGGATTTCCTCCTTTCGGGCGAGATAGACGGTCTGCGGAATGTCGCGAGGAATCTGCATCCTTTGCTCAGAAAAACGGCTGGCGAGTTCGAGTGTCGGCTTTTCCCCCATGCCGTATGTGATCATGTCTGCACCAGAGTCACAAAGGATGCATTTACGGAGACAATCCTGCCAATAGTCATAGTGAGTGACACGACGTAGAGATGCCTCAATACCTCCGAGTATCACGGGAACATCGGGAAACAATTGCTTAAGAATCTTGGTATAGACAATCGTCGGGTATTCAGGTCGGAGGTCATGCCTGCCATCTGGGCTATAGGCGTCTTCGGAGCGCAATCGACGGTTGGCGGTGTATTTATTCACCATTGAATCCATACAACCCGGAGCAACCCCAAAGAATAGTCGCGGACGCCCGAGTTTCTTGAAGTCGCGGAAGTCTCCGTGCCAGTCAGGCTGTGGGACAATCGCCACACGATAGCCAGCCGCCTCGAGTGTTCGTCCGATGACAGCTGCGCCAAAGGAAGGATGGTCTACATAAGCATCTGCAGAAAACAAGATAATATCTAATTCATCCCATCCTCTGAGTTCCAACTCCTTTTTCGTCGTTGGCAGAAAGTCCGTCAGCCGATATTCCATCAATTAAACGGCGTTCCTTGAATAGCGCGTGTGGTAGCGCCCAAATTGTCGTTGCTCTGATTCTTCCAGTTGATATAGAGAATCACCAACTGCTGAAGTCCGAAGGCTTTCATATTTGGATGATAGATCAAGTCGAGGCAGAGGTCGAGCAGTGCTTTATCCTTGCCGGCCTGACTCTCTAGCAGTGAACGGATGTTGAATTTCAACTTGTCGAGCACTTGCTCGTCTACATAACCGTTGGAGTCGATCAGGTCTCTGAAGAACTGATATTTCTCAATGGTCTCAAGGTGCTCTTCCTTGACTTCGATACTTCTTGTTCCGGATGAATTTGCCTGAATTTTCATAAGCTGATCGTTTGAAGTTTATAATTATTGTAATAGGAATGCTAATATACCTCGCATCAGTACACCTTGGATTTGCTTTGATTTGATGCACTCAAAGGGGAATCCGATTGTCAGGGCACGATAGTCGTTGCCGTTGTAAGCAACACAGGCACTCTGCAGATTGCTATAGGCCATGGCCGGGTAGGCAGGTGCTATGGGCAGCAGCACATCAGGATGTTGGGCGGCGTAATGCACACCATTGGGTTGACGGTGGAAGGTAAATGTTGTACCCATTCCCTGTATGGTATCACGTTCCAGATAGTCAGTATGTGTACCGCCATAGTCACACTTCAACAGATTGGCAAGAAAAGCCTTGTCCTGCTGTGATGTCATATCCTTTCCGATATAGGCGCCACTTACGAGGAGGGCACCACCCTGTGCCGCATGAGCCATGAGATGTGGTCGCAGTTTTTTAGGGAATGCCTGATACTTCACCAACGAATAGCCGTCGTCCTCCTCCAGACCTAAAATCAGGTCTACCATCGCATAACCCTCCAACGTCATCTTACCATTCTCGACGGCTTTCGACGAACAGCTTGCAATGCTGTATCGACGGGCAGAGGCAATGGCATTGGCATGGGTACGGATATAGTTGAAATCATTGCCTGCAATAAACTGTCCAGCCAACGAGTCGTTGGTGAAGCCGAGCCCCTTCGATGTCTCTTTTCCTATCTGCTTAAAATCGAAGCTGGTTTGGAAACCACGCCATCCGGCTGTCAGTCCGTAGCTCACTCCGATATCAGCATTGAGGTCGAAACCCTGTTCTGAGGCATTGTCTCGCACCTTTGGCGATGCGAGGCGATGGAAACCGTTGACTACTAGCACCTGTTTCTGGGCTGTGGGATTATAGAGGGCCGACACCACTTCACTTGGGAAACTCTCACCGCCAGCGTTGACAGCAGAGACACGGAAAGAATACAGCTTGTCGGGCTCCAATGATATCGTTGTCGAAGTCTTGTCGCTATTTAGGAAAATGCCGTTATCGAAATCATCGTTGTCTTTTGCCGTATAGAGCACATAGCAGGTGGGGACGGCTGTGGGCTCATTGGGATCTTCTGTTGCCGTCCAACTGATTTTAGCCTCGCCTTTTTCGGTTAGGGTGACGCTGATGTTATCGGGTGTCAACGGCTGTACGATATAGTCTGTATGGTGCATGCGTGCCGTATAGCGCAATAGGGTCTTATAGATGCTTCGGGCCAGATCGAAACGGAAGTTCGGATCTTGTGCCATCCTCATATCGGCGAAGTTCTGATGTGACAGAACTTCGAGGATGGCACTGGGAACTTCGGGCATACGACATTCAGAATAGTTGCGGTCATAGAGCTCTCGGGTCTGCCATTTACCATATTTACGACGGATGTCATAGGGAATGTTGACGAGCAGATCGTCGGCCAGATCACGTGAGGCCAGTCGTGTGAGACCTGCATTCACCGTCGAATCGCGGAACGTGGTCATACAGATGGCCAGTGTACCGGTGTTGGTCTTTCCGTCACGTGTAAAGCCCGCATCGCTATGGATGGCCAGAGACAGTTCGATGGGTACACCACGGCCCGTCGTATCTGGCATATAACAGGAGCCTCCACCCATCAGATTTGACATATAGGAACGGGCATTGATGTCGTCCCCATAGTCGTCCTGCCCCTCCTTGCTACTATATACCTCATAGGGCATTCCTGCCCATTGGGCGTAATAGCGGGAACCCTCCAGACATCGTGGCATTCCACTCAACTTTCCGCCTCGCTCGATATTGCCCATTCCGCCACCAAACCTCACTGCATCGGCAGTCACAATGCCAGGTTTGTCGCTGAAGTTTGAGAGCACCACGCGGTTTTGTTCGTTACAACCTTCGTCAAAGTCAAAAGTTCCTAAGTATACCCATGTAGAGCCGCCCATCTGCTGATTGACGTGAAACTCGCTAGCGATACCTTTATGCCATACAGTGTAGCGGGCATCGTCGACACTCCCTTCGACGGTCTGGTAACTTACATAGACAGCATAGCGCCCCGCTTCAGGAATCGTAGGCTGATAAATCACATGGCCCAGGTGGTGCTTGTGTTCCGTAGCCTCGATCATACGGGCCGTACCTGCCTCAAAGGGGTTCTCATGATCAACATAATTACCTGCATGCAAACTGAAGCCAGGCATTGGTGCCGTCTGCCATGGATGATGGATGCCCTGCTCTGTATAGCCTATGGACAGTGAGTCATTGTCAACAATGACCTCATGCTTCTGCCAGTCTCGCTCACGTGGGGTGAAAACGATGGCACCGGCATTCTCGAGCATGGGGATGAGATAGGGGGTCACGATGGTTTGGGTGAACAGGTCTTCACTCGTGGCAAAAAGCGGAGGACGCTGCCATTTCCATTGATCATCAGCGATACTGTAATATATTCCGTGACTGGCCCATACTGTGAAATGGCGGTTGTTGAGTCCATGTGTGATTGTATAAGGTCGTGTTGCATTAAACACCCATGGCTTTCCTTTATAGTCGATATCACCCCAAGTACGGCTTTTGTCTACGGGATCTGACAATCGGTTGGGTATCAGTTTCTCGATGGCCCATCCGCCCGTTTTTACCGTAAGCTGGTAATCTTGAAGGGTATCAGGAAGCAACTTCCGTACATCGGTGTAGATGAAATCAGTTGATGGTTTGGTAAACAGTTGTTCTCCGAAGGCGTTATTGGCATAGACCGTCACCGTTTTCAGAGAGTCGTTCACGCGAAGACTGTCAAGATGCGCTTTGTTGCGTATCAACTGTCCGGCTGCATGGTAGTTCACAAAATAGTTCTCTAAAGGATTCTTTTGTGTCTTCTGCGCCGAGGATAGCAGGACTGTGAGACCAGCCCATAACGTCATGACCAGTCTCTTCTTATTCATTATTCAATGTCTCCAATCGTAAAGTTCTCAGGACGTTTGCCCTTGAAATGTTGAAAGTATAGTTTAATTTCTCGCATGTCATTTTCCAGATCGCCAGTGGGCGTGATAGTCTTGGTACACTGTATCAGTCGCTTCTCATAATCCGCACCGTATAAAAGAATGGGAAGGTTGGCTTTCAGGGCTATGAAATAGAAACCCTTTTTCCAATCGGGGTTCTTTGAACGCGTACCCTCTGGTGTGATACAGAGGTGGAAAACCTTTGTTTGCCTGGCGGTCTCAGCCATTGCATCGGTCATACTCGTTTTCTTCTGACGATACACGGGAATGCCTCCCAACCGTTTGAAGATAGGACCCAATGGCCAAAAGAACCATTCTTTCTTCATCAGGAAATTACACTGAAATCCTTCGGCACCGCTATAGAGGATACCTAATATAAAATCCCAATTGCTAGTGTGTGGTGCCAGGCAGATAATGTATTTGTCAGGATGTTCCTGCGTTACATTAACCGTCCATCTCTTTCGTTTGTATAACAGCCATTTACAGAAAGATTGCCACATATTAACTATTCAATTGGTCAATAATATCACCGACCTGTGCGGCGAAGTTCTCTCGTAGATTCTTGAAGTAGGCCTTTGCTGTGAGTCCCGGCTCTGGATGACAGGTCCGACGGATGAACTCATTCTCTACTTTCAGGATGCTGAACAGCAGCGCCTCAGCATTACCCTGCTGTCCTTTGGCACCATATAAAGAGACAGCGACTGCCTCAGCAAAAACTTCCTCACAAATCGAATGAATCGCGCGCTTTAATGTTCTCTTGCTTGCCATTTTATTTCCTCCTTTTTATTTATTTTGATATATTCACTAAGCAAAGATAGAAAAAAATCTTTGTATATCAAAGAAATCCATCCACAAAAAATATTAAAATGCTGAATTTACCCCCTTTTCTTTCCTTTTTCTAGCAGAAAATGATTAATTTTGCACGCAAATTGAAAATTATTCATTCAAATTTAAGGATTAAGACATTATGGAAAAAAGTGCATTGCAGATGGCAAGAGCCGCTTATCAGCCCAAGTTACCTAAGGCTCTTCAGGGTGCAGTAAAAGTCAAGGAAGGTCAGCCTACTCAGAGCGTAGGTGATCAGGAAGAAATCAAGAAGTTGTTCCCCAACACCTACGGTATGCCTATCGTAGAGTTTGAGCCCGCAACTGAGGCCAATCATACCAAGATGAACGTTGGTATCATCCTCAGTGGTGGTCAGGCTCCTGGCGGTCACAACGTCATTACTGGTCTGTTTGACCAGATCAAGAAGCTGAATCCTGAGAACCGTCTCTATGGCTTCATCCTCGGTCCTGGTGGTCTGGTAGACCATAACTACATGGAACTCACTAAGGAGATCGTCGATGAGTACCGTAATACCGGAGGCTTTGATATGATTGGTTCTGGACGTACGAAGCTGGAGAAAGTCGATCAGTTTGAGAAGGGTCTGGAGATCATCCGTGAGCTCGACATCAAGGCAATCGTGATTATTGGTGGTGACGACTCTAACACCAATGCTTGTGTCCTCGCTGAGTACTATGCAGCTAAGAATTACGGTGTTCAGGTGATTGGTTGTCCGAAGACTATCGACGGTGACCTGAAGAACTCTCAGATTGAGACCTCTTTTGGTTTCGATACCGCTTGTAAGACCTATTCTGAGCTCATAGGTAACATTGAGCGCGACTGTAACTCTGCCCGTAAGTATTGGCACTTCATTAAGGTGATGGGTCGTTCGGCTTCTCACATCGCCCTCGAGTGCGCTCTGCAGACACAGCCCAACATCTGCCTCGTCTCTGAGGAGGTTGAGGCTAAGGCTCAGAGTCTCGACGATATCGTTGACTACATTGCCAACGCTGTGGCCGTTCGAGCTGCTGACGGTAACAACTTCGGTACCGTTATCATTCCTGAGGGTGTCATCGAGTTCATTCCCGCTATCAAGAAGCTCATCGCCCAGCTCAACGATGTGCTTGCTATGCCTGAAGCCAAGGAGATTAGCCGCGACGAGCAGGTTGACTTCGCAAAGAGTCACCTCACAGAAGAGAACCTCGCTGTGTTCAATAGTCTGCCTGTAGGCGTAGCCCGTCAGCTGGCTCTCGACCGCGATCCTCACGGTAATGTACAGGTATCACTCATCGAGACTGAGAAACTGCTCTCTACGATGGTAGCCCAGAAGCTTGAGAAGATGAAGAAGAAGGGTAAGTATGTTGGTAAGTTTGGTACTCAGCACCATTTCTTCGGTTACGAGGGACGTTGTGCTGCTCCTTCTAACTTTGATGCTGACTACTGCTATGCTCTCGGTACTTCTGCCGCTCAGCTGATTGCCAATGGTAAGACCGGTTATATGGCTATCGTGAAGAATACGACTGCTCCTGCTGAGCAGTGGATTGCTGGTGGTGTGCCCATTACGATGATGATGAACATGGAGAAGCGTGCAGGTGAGATGAAGCCCGTGATTCGTAAGGCCCTCGTCGAACTCGACGGTGCTCCCTTCAAGGAGTTTGCCGCTCATCGTGAGGAGTGGGCTCGCAAGACTGCTTACATCTATCCTGGTCCTATCCAGTATTGGGGACCCACAGAGGTCTGCGACCAGCCTACAAGAACGCTGGCTCTAGAAAAGGCATAAGATAAATGTCTAAGAAGCGAGTAGTTCGCCGGAAGGGCGTTGGCGTTACTCATACCTATCATGGTGTGGGTAAACGTCAACGCCCCAGTTTTATTATCCGTCTTCTTCAGAAGGTTCCTTCATGGGGGTGGTGGATAGGTGGATTACTCATCGTTTTGGGCTATATCTGGTTCTTCTATTATTTCTTCGTTTCACCTTTTGGATTCCGATGGCGCGCCCTCTATGGAGATGTCAGCTATCCTGAAGGTTACGAGATTCACGGCATTGATATCTCCCATCATCAGGGACATATCGACTGGGAAGAACTGAAGGACAATGGCATGATCAACAAGTGTCCCGTGCGTTTTGTAATGATCAAGGCTACTGAGGGCGCTACCCAGACAGACGAGAATTTCCGCGAGAATTTCTATCAGGCTCGTGAGTATGGTTTTACCCGTGGTGCCTATCATTTTTATAGTGTTCACACTCCGGCCGAACAACAGGCCTATCATTTTCTTGATGTAGTGAAGCTTGAAAACGGTGATCTCCCGCCTGTGCTCGATGTGGAGCATAAGCCCAAGAATCAGACCGACGAAGAGTTTAAGAGCTCCGTTCTCCAGTGGCTTGATATCGTTGAGAAGCATTATCAGGTCAAGCCTATCTTATATACCTATTTTAAATTTAAGACGAAATACCTCAACGACTCCATCTTCGACCAGTATCCCTACTGGATTGCCCATTACTATGTTGACTCGTTGGAGTATCAGGGACCTTGGAAATTCTGGCAGCACACGGATGTAGGCCGTCTGCCAGGCGTAAAGGGCAATGTCGACTTCAATATCTATAACGGTTCTTATTACGATCTGCGCCAGATGACCATCGGCTCGCAGGAAACTATCGGCGAGAAAGCATATGGTATGTAATATCTGCTAAAAAACAAATCAAAAATGAAAAAACTCATATTGGCAATGACCTTGTTGTTGCTGCCGCTGATGGCGGAAGCACAAAAAGTGCCCGCAGAGAAGGACATGAGTGCCTATCTTTTTACATTCTTCAACGACTCTACACATTCGTTGTTTATAGCCGTCAGTTACGACGGTTACAACTTCAATCCTGTGAATAATGGTGAGCCCATTATCTCTGGCGACAGTATCGCAGAGCAGCGTGGTATCCGTGATCCCCACATCTATCGCGCCCCCAATGGCAAGTTCTATATCGCTATGACTGATCTTCATATATATGGTCAGCAGAAAGGATTTCGCACCACCCGTTGGGAGCGCGATGAGAAATACGGCTGGGGTAATAACCGCGGGTTGGTGCTGATGGCCTCCGACGACCTTATTCACTGGACGCACAATGAGGCCCGTATCGATCTTCTATTCCCCGAACGCTTCGGAGATATCGGTTGTGCATGGGCACCGCAGACCATTTGGGACCCGACTGTCCAGAAACCGATGGTCTATTTCACCATTCTTCAGCATCCAGGCGGACGTACGCGACTTTACTATAGCTATGCTGATGAAGCCTTCACCACCTTAGAGACCGAACCTCAACTGCTATTCGACTATCCCGACGAGAAGATTCAGGTGCTTGATGCTGATATCTGTCCGATGCCCGACGGTCGATATTTCATGACCTATGTGGCACAGGAGAATCCCGCAGGCATTAAATATATGATCAGCGACCGTATCAACCATTTCGATGACTATCACGCTGAACAGATTGATACGGAAAGAGGCGGTTGCGAGGCACCGAATGTCTGGAAGCGTATTGGTGAGGATAAGTGGGTTGTCATGTACGACATCTACAGTTTGAAACCCCACAATTTCGGTTTCGTTGAAACCGCTGACTTCAAGACTTTCACCCCATTAGGCCGGTTCAACGATGGCGTGATGAAACTGAAGGATTTCACCTCGCCCAAGCACGGTTGTGTAATCCACATTACCAAGGCTGAGGCCGAACGTCTCGAACAATACTGGAAATAATAAAACAACAATCCCCGTCAGGACTCTGGCGGGGATCGTTATGTTTGGCTAGCCGTTCATCGATAGGAGGAACTCCTCATTGTCCTGAGTAGCAACAAGACGGTCGCGAATGGTGTTCATCGCTTCAATGGGGTTCATCTCGGCGATGTACTTGCGCATAATCCACATGCGGTTGAGCGTGGTCTCGTCATGCAGCAGATCGTCGCGACGTGTTGACGACTGTACCAGGTCGATGGCCGGGAAGATACGCTTGTTCGACAGCATACGGTTAAGCTGGATCTCAGAGTTACCCGTACCCTTGAACTCCTCGAAGATCACTTCGTCCATCTTGGAACCAGTATCAACCAATGCGGTGGCAATGATGGTGAGCGATCCGCCGCCCTCGATGTTACGGGCAGCACCGAAGAAACGCTTGGGCTTCTGCAGAGCATTGGCATCGACACCACCAGTGAGCACCTTACCCGAGGCTGGTTGTGCGGTGTTATAGGCACGTGCCAGACGAGTGATGGAGTCGAGGAATATGACGACATCGTGACCGCACTCCACCATACGCTTGGCCTTCTCGAGCACGATACCCGCAATCTTCACATGACGGTCGGCGGGCTCGTCGAAGGTAGAGGCAATCACCTCTGCATCAACGGTGCGGGCCATATCGGTCACTTCCTCAGGACGTTCGTCGATGAGCAGCATCATGATATAGGCCTCGGGATGGTTGGCAGCGATGGCGTTCGCGATATCCTTCATCAGTATGGTCTTACCGGTCTTGGGCTGGGCCACAATGAGGGCACGCTGACCTTTACCGATAGGCGAGAAGAGGTCGACGATACGCACGCTAGGGTTTGTAGTGGCCTTGTCGCCACAGAGTATGAACTTTTCCTCGGGGAAGAGAGGTGTCAGGTGCTCGAAAGCTACGCGGTTGCGGACTTCCGACGGGTTACGGCCGTTGATGGTCCTGACATTGCACATAGCAAAATATTTCTCGTTTTCGAACGGCGGACGTACGGTGCAGTCTACTACGTCACCCGTCTTCAGACCGTTGGCTTTGATCTGTGTTGGAGATACATAAATATCGTCGGGCGAGGAGAGATAGTTGTAGTCGCTAGAACGGATGAATCCGTAGCCATCTGTCAATATCTCAAGCACGCCGTTAGCCGTGATGACATCGTTGAATTCATATTTTGGGGCAGCTGCGGGTTGTTGTGACTGACCTCTGTCAGTGGCCTGTGAACTCATCGGACGGTCGAAGATGTCAAGAGTAGGAATGGCTGCCTGATCCTCGATGGGAATGTCGAGCACAGTGATAAAGTCTGTACCATCACCAGGATCACCTTCCCAGACGCCATCTTCGTTGACCTCGGGTTCATCGGAAGGATGATACTCATGGCCTCGTTCCAGCTTCTGCTTTAGTTGTTCCATCATCATCAGTTGCTGCTCGCCAGCCTCTTCGTAGTTACCAGCGGCAAAGGCCTCCTCGGGCACGAAGTCGGGAGCTACCTCCTCTACGGGTGCTTCCGGCTCTGGCTCAGCTACTGCCTCAGCAATTGCCTCTGCCTCTTTCTGAGCGGTCTCAGCGGCCTCGGCTTCTGCTGCCAGTTCAGCCTTACTCTTCCTGCCACGACGCTTTGGCTTCTCTTCAGCTACCTTCTCTTCGGCAGGTGCCTCTTCTTTGTCCTTTGCCTTTGCTTTTGTAATAGGCTCGTCGCTGAACAGCGAAGGTGTCTCAACTTTTTTACGTTTCTTGCCAGCATTATCAAGGTTCTCACCTTCCTGACCAGTAACGGTATAGACTCGGCTCGTATCTTTCTTCTGAATACGTGTTCTCTTCTTCTTGGGTGTATCTCCACTGGCGGCACTGTTCTCTGCTGCCTTGTCGAGAATGGCATAGACAACGGTTTCCAACGAATCGTCTTGTTTAACCTTTATGCCCAATTCATTTGCGATACCCATTAATTCGGGTACGGCCATTGATTCTAATTCTTCTTTTGTATACATACACGCAAAGCAGTCTTGATAACTGCGATTTGTTTGAAAAATGAGTGAAAAATGCTTCCCGAGCGGAAGCGTGTTTTTGAAAATCGAGTGCAAAGATACATATTATTTTCATAACTTCCAAATTTTTTTGTTTTTTTTCGTATCTTTGCACCCAAAATAGAAGAGATATGGAAATCAAGAAAGCAGAATTCACGCTCAGCGCTCCGATGGTGTCGATGTGTCCGAAGGATACAAAGCCCGAATATGCGTTCATCGGAAGGTCGAATGTGGGTAAGTCGAGTCTGATCAATATGTTGACGAACAACAAGAAACTTGCCAAGATTTCGGCTACGCCAGGAAAGACACTGCTCATCAATCATTTTATTATTAATAATGAGTGGTATCTGGTAGACCTGCCGGGTTATGGCTATGCTAAACGTTCGAAGAAAGAGATTGCCAAGTTGGACCAGATGATTCAGGGTTATATCCTGCAGCGCGAGCAATTGGTGAATGTTTTCCTGTTGGTCGACGTGCGGCTGGAGGCCCAGAAGATCGACCTGGAGTTTATCGAGTGGCTGGGACAGTCGGGCGTGCCCTTCGCGATTGTCTTCACCAAGGCCGACAAACTATCGCCCACGAAAGTGAGGCAGAACATCGATGCTTATAAGAAAGTCTTGATGGAGACCTGGGAGGAACTGCCGCCCATCTTCGTCACCTCCTCTGAGAAGAAAGAGGGCAGGGATGAAGTGCTTGACTACATCGACAGCATCAATCAGGAATTGAAGAATGGCTAAGGAGATACCATACTTAGACGTACAGAACCTGACCAAATCGTTTGGCTCGCTGGTGCTCTTCGAGGATATCAGCTTTTCGATTGCCGAAGGACAAAAAGTGGGCCTGATAGCCAAAAATGGCACGGGCAAGTCTACGTTGCTATCCGTGCTTTCCGGCAAGGAGGGCTATGATTCTGGCAGTATCATCTTCCGTCGCGATCTGAAGGTAGGGATGCTGGAGCAGTCGCCCGTGTTCGACCCCGAGGAGAGTGTCCTCGATGCCTGTTTCAATCATCAGGGCAATCCCGAGAAGGTGCTGAAGGCCAAACAGGTACTCACGCAACTCAAGATCCGCGATCTGCAACAGCCGATGGGGCAGCTCTCTGGTGGTCAGCAGAAGCGCGTGGCATTGGCCAATGTGCTGTTGACGGAGCCAGATCTGTTGATACTTGATGAGCCCACCAACCACTTGGATCTTGAGATGATTGAGTGGCTGGAGGGATATCTGGCCAGAGGACGGCGGACGTTGTTGATGGTGACCCATGACCGCTTCTTCCTCGATCGTGTCTGCTCCGTGATACTCGAACTCGACGACCAGACCATATACACCTATCGTGGCAATTACTCCTATTATCTGGAAAAACGTCAGGAGCGCCTCGACAACAAACGGGCTGAGATAGCTCGCGCCAACAACCTCTATCGCACCGAACTCGAGTGGATGCGCCGGATGCCTCAGGCACGAGGCCATAAGGCCCGCTATCGAGAGGAGGCTTTCTACGAACTGGAGCGCGTGGCCAAGCAGCGCATCGAGGAGCGACAGATACGGTTGAAGTCGCGCAACGTCTATATCGGCTCGAAAATCTTTGAGTGCCAGTATGTATCGAAACGCTTCGACGATCTCGTCATACTGAAAGATTTCTACTATAATTTCTCGCGATTCGAGAAGATGGGCATTGTGGGCAACAACGGCACAGGCAAGTCCACTTTCCTGAAACTGCTTCTAGGTCAGATCCCACCCGACGGAGGTCGGTTCGACATTGGAGATACTGTGCGCTTCGGCTATTTTTCGCAGGAAGGACTCCAATTTAATGAACAACAGAAAGTTATTGACATCGTGCGTGACATCGCAGAAAATATAGATATGGGCGGAGGCAAGCATCTTTCTGCTTCGCAGTTCCTGCAATATTTCCTCTTCACACCCGAGCAGCAGCATAATTATGTGTATAAACTCTCAGGTGGTGAGCGTCGTAAGCTTTACCTTTGTACGGTACTGATGAAGAATCCCAACTTCCTCGTACTCGATGAGCCTACCAACGATCTCGATATTGTGACCTTGCAGATTCTGGAGGAATACCTGCAGGATTTCCCGGGTTGTGTGATTGTGGTGAGTCACGACCGCTACTTTATGGACAAGGTAGTGGACCATCTGCTGGTGTTCAAGGGCGATGGCGAGATTAAGGACTTTCCCGGCAACTATACGCAGTATCGCGAGTGGCAGACTCTCCAGCCGAAGGCATCTGTAGAGGCCGGCCCATCTAGAGGACCTGGCCAATCTAGAGATTCTAGCCATTCTAGAGATTCTAGAGATTCTAGAGAATCCAGGAGAAAGATGACCTATAAGGAGAAGACCGAGTTTGAGCGCCTTGAGAAAGAGATTGCCGCTCTTGAGGCAGAGCAGCAACAGTTGGAAGAGGCTCTCTGCAGTGGTACCCTCTCGATAGATGAGCTGACAGAGAAGAGCAAACGTCTCCCCTTACTGAAAGACGAACTCGACGAGAAATCGCTGCGTTGGCTGGAACTCTCGGAGATAGAGAGTTAGTGAATAGTGATAATAAATAGTTATGATACATCAGCAATATCCCTCACAACTGTTGGAAAAGGCGGTCTCGGAGCTTTCGCGACTGCCGGGCATCGGACGTAAGACGGCCCTGCGCCTGGCGCTTCATCTTCTGAGACAGGACACCGAAGATGTGGAACATTTTGCGGAGGCGATTGTCCAGATGAAGTACGAGGTGAAATACTGCCAGAAATGCCATAACATCAGCGATACGGACATTTGTCCCATCTGTGCCGATCCCCGTCGCGACAGTTCGCTTGTCTGTGTGGTGGAGAATATCCAGGACGTGATGGCCATCGAGAACACCCAGCAGTATCACGGTCTCTATCATGTGCTAGGCGGCATTATCTCACCGATGGACGGCATCGGGCCTGGCGACATCGAGATCGACTCGTTGGTGAAACGGGTAGGCGAGGGGAGCGTCAGTGAGGTGATCCTTGCCCTGAGCTCTACGATGGAGGGTGATACAACCAATTTCTACATCTATCGCAAGCTGGAGCCCTATACCAACGTGAAGGTGAGCATCATAGCCCGAGGTATCTCCGTAGGCGACGAACTGGAATATACCGACGAGGTGACGCTGGGCCGCTCCATACAAAACCGTACAATATTCGAAGGAAAATAAAAAAGCAAGAGATATGAAGAAAATTAGCAAACAACTGACATTCGTCTATGTCCTTTTAGTAGCCATTGCCCTGGCTATCGTGTTGCTCTATGAGCTGGACGTGCTGGAGTCGGGTGTCTTGGCCGACAGCAAGCAGACGGAGTTCGTGGCGCTGACCGTGATGGAGCTGACCTCGTTAGCTGCGGCTTTTTTAGGGCTCCGCCTGTTCAAGTTCCATAAGGTTCATGATGAACTGGTCTGTCTCAATGAACCGGCCATGTTGAAGTGGGGACTGTTGAGACTGTTAATACTTGAAGTGCCGATGGTGGTCAATACCTATTTATATTATATATATATGAACCCCACGTTCGGCTATCTGGCCATCATCCTGTTGCTCACGCTGCCATTCGTGATGCCGACAGAGAGTCGCTGCATTGACGAGACGAGCGAAGAAGTGAAAAGTGAAAAGTGAAACTCTCTATTGTCATAGTAAGTTATAATGTGCGGACGTTCGTGGCCCAGTGCCTCGATAGCGTGCAGATAGCGTCCGAAGGGATCAACGGCCTCGAGGTGTTTGTTGTCGACAATGCCTCGTCGGATGATACGGTCGGCTATATAGGCAGTAATTATCCGTGGGTCAGGCTGATTGCCAACGACGATAATCTGGGATTCTCTCGCGCCAACAACATTGCCATCCGACAGGCGCAGGGTGAATATGTCCTGCTGCTCAATCCCGATACCATCGTGGCTGAACCCACACTCCGTGAATGTGTCAGTTTCCTGGATGCCTATCCGCAGGCGGGCGGCTTAGGCGTGAGAATGCACAATGCCGACGGCACGCTGGCACCTGAGTCGCGGCGTGCTGTTCCCTCGCCCTGGGTGTCGTTACTGAAAATGCTGGGCTTCACCAAACGCTATTATATGAGTCATCTTTCGTGGGATGAGCCTGGCCGCATCGAGGTGGTCAGCGGTGCATTCTTCATGTTGCGCCGGAAAGCTCTCGACCAGGTGGGACTCCTCGATGAGGACTTCTTCATGTATGGTGAGGATATCGACCTTTCCTACCGTCTGCTGAAGGGTGGCTGGGAGAACTGGTATCACCCTTCGGATATCGTTCATTTCAAGGGTGAGTCCACACAAAAGTCATCGTTCCGTTATGTGCACGTCTTCTATCAGGCGATGCTCATCTTTTTCCGTAAGCATTACGGGCATCTGAGTCTCTTCTTCACAGTACCCGTCAAACTGGCCATCTATTTCCGTGCAGCCATCGCGCTGATCGATATCATCCGTAAAAAACTCCATCTATGAAACAAGTCCATTTGCGGGCCATCGAGCCTGAAGATCTCGATATGCTCTATCGCATTGAGAACGATGTGAAGCTGTGGAATGTGGGCATTACCAATGTGCCTTACAGCCGCTATGCCCTTCACGACTATGTGGCCAATGCCTCGGGCGATATCTATGCCGACCATCAGGTGCGGCTGATTGTTGAGAACGGGCAGAAGCAGGTGGTGGGTATTGCCGACATCGTGGATTTCGATCCTGGCAACCGTCGGGCGGAGATCGGACTGGTCATCGAACAGCCGTTCCGAGGACAGGGCTACGGTCTCAGTGCAATGAAGGAACTGCAGAGATATGCCCTCGAGGTGCTGCATCTGCATCAGCTCTATGCCATCATCGATGTGCAGAATGAGGCCTGCCTGCAGATGTTCCGACAACTGGGCTATCACGAGTCTTCTTGTCTGAAGGACTGGCTCTACGACGGTCGTGAATACCGTGATGCCATCGTTATGCAGACTTTTTTTTAAAAAAAGCACGAAAAAGTTTTGCTATTTCGGAAATTATTCCTACCTTTGCACCCGCAAAAGAAAAAAAGGCCACTTGGTGCGTTAGTTCAGTAGGTTAGAATGCCTGCCTGTCACGCAGGAGGTCACGAGTTCGAATCTCGTACGCACCGCCTCTTTTTTCCGCCTTGCAGACAAGGTGCGTTAGTTCAGTAGGTTAGAATGCCTGCCTGTCACGCAGGAGGTCACGAGTTCGAATCTCGTACGCACCGCAGATTTTTCGCGAAACTGTAACAGGTTTCGCGATTTTTTTTGTACCTTTGCAGGCAACATGACAAATGAATATCAGATACGGGTGGTGCCGGAGGTTGCGGCGCAGGAAGACAGACTGAAAGCCTGGCTGGCCGATGAATATGGTTTCGACGTGCGAACCATCTGCGGTGTGCGCATCCTGAAGCGCAGCATCGATGCCCGACAGCGGCAGATATATGTGAACCTGAAGGTGCGGGTGTATGTGAATGAGCAGCCGCACGATGATGCGTATCAGCGGACGGAATATCCCAATGTGGAGGGTCGGCCGCAGGTGATCGTAGTGGGTGCTGGCCCAGGCGGATTGTTCGCTGCCCTCAGGCTGATAGAGCTCGGATTGCGTCCCATCGTGTTGGAACGGGGCAAGAACGTGCATGATCGCAAGAAGGATTTAGCCAATATCACCAAGACGCAGAAGGTGAATCCTGAGAGCAACTACTGTTTTGGCGAGGGTGGGGCCGGTGCCTATTCCGATGGTAAGCTCTATACACGCTCGAAGAAACGCGGCAATACGGATAAAATCCTGAATGTGTTCTGCCAGCATGGTGCTTCTACGGCAATCCTCGCTGATGCTCATCCGCATATCGGGACTGACCGGCTGCCTAAGGTAATCGAGGCGATGCGGAATACCATCATCAGTTGTGGTGGTGAAGTACATTTTCAGACGAAGATGACTCGTCTCATCCTTGAGGCTGATCGAGTTGTTGGAGTCGAGGCGGTAGCAAACTCTCAACTAACTTTTCGTGGTCCCGTGATACTCGCCACAGGTCACTCAGCACGAGACGTTTACAGGTATCTATCTGAAGCAAAGGTTGAAATCGAGGCAAAGGGTATTGCCGTAGGTGTGAGACTCGAACATCCGTCTCATCTGATCGACCAGATACAGTATCATAACAAGCAGGGCAGGGGGAAGTATCTGCCTGCTGCGGAGTATACAATGGTGACCCAGGTGGATGGTCGCGGCGTGTATTCGTTCTGCATGTGTCCGGGTGGTTTTGTGATTCCTGCCGCAACGGATAAGCAGCAGATTGTGGTAAATGGCATGAGTCCTGCGAACCGGGGCACACAATGGAGTAATTCGGGTATGGTGGTGGAAGTCCGCCCCGAAGACGTTGCTGCCGGTGATGCCCTCGGAGTGATGGCGTTTCAGGAGGAACTCGAGCGGATGTGCTGGCAGCAGGGCAATATGCAGCAGACGGCACCCGCGCAAAGGATGGCTGACTTCGTGAATGGGAAGTTGAGCTACGACCTGCCGAAATCGTCGTATGCACCGGGTCTGATATCCAGTCCGTTACATTTCTGGATGCCTAAGATGATAGCCAGGCGCCTGCAGGAAGGCTTTAAGACTTTCGGTCGTCAGGCGCACGGATTCCTGACCAACGAGGCGGTTCTGATTGCTGTAGAGACACGTACGAGTAGTCCGGTGCGTATCGTCAGAGACCATGAAACCCTGCAGCATGTGCGTATTCGGGGCCTTTTCCCTTGTGGTGAGGGAGCCGGTTATGCGGGAGGTATCGTTTCGGCAGGTGTCGATGGAGAACGTTGTGCAGAAGCAGCAGCGCAGTACCTCCGTGCCGAGTGAATAGTAACCAGTTAAGAGTGAATAGTGAAAAGTGAACGGTGAATAGTTAAAAAAATCCAAAGCGGTTGCAAATTATTCACTTTTCTTTTTTCACTTTTCACTTTTTTTCGTATCTTTGTGCCATAGATATTTACTAACTCAAAAAGCATGGCACTATGAACAGGCAGGAACAATTCATTATCACCATCAGCCGAATGTTCGGAACGGGCGGCCATGAGATTGGCGCAGAACTGGCCCGTAGGCTTGATGTGAAGCTGATTGACAAACAAGTGTTGAACGAAGTGGCGAAGCGTATGAACGTTGTGGAGGAGGCGATGGAGAAACTCGAAGCCCGCAATCCCCTATGGCGTGACGATTTTACCAGTTTCTACCGTACTTACATGAGCAAGGCGGAGTATAACGGTCTGGAGCACGACCGTACGTCGCATGACCTCTTCGAAGCCCAGGCGGAGGCAATCCGCTCTATTGCTGAAGAGGAGTCGTGTGTGCTCATCGGACGTTGTGGCTTCCACATCTTCGCCGAGCACCCCAACGCCCTGAAGATCTTTATCCACTCTTCGGAGGACTGCAGGAAACGTCGCATTGCCGAGAAGTACGACCTGAGTCTCTCGGATGCCGCTGCGATGGTGGTCGACAATGACTACAGCCGTGAGCTCTACACGAAGACGTTCACCGGTAAAGACTGGACGGATGCACGCAATTATGACATCTCCATTGATGTGCGTAAGTTTGGTGTAAACGGCGCCGTAGACTTCATTATGAAGTGTATCGAATAGAAATCTTGGGAAAAATTTGTCTATATACCGATTTTTTAGTACCTTTGCACGCTGAAATTTCAAAGTTGGTAATTACTAAAGAATCGGTATAATGAATATTTCCTACAAATGGTTGAAGGAATACGTTGATTTCGACCTTACGGCCCAGCAGGTGTGTGACGCCCTGACGTCGACAGGTCTCGAAGTCGATGCATTGGAAGAAGTACAGAGTATCAAAGGCGGACTGAAGGGTCTCTATGTAGGCAAGGTGCTTACTTGCGAGGCCCATCCGAACAGTGATCACCTGCATGTGACAACGGTAGACTTAGGCAAGGGCGAACCCTCGCAGATCGTGTGTGGTGCGCCCAATGTGGCAGCTGGTCAGAAGGTGATTGTGGCTGATCTGGGCTGTGTGCTCTATGATGGCGACAATGAATTTGTGATTAAGAAGTCGAAGCTGCGTGGCGTAGAGTCGAACGGTATGATCTGCGCTGAGGACGAGATCGGTATCGGCAATGATCACTCCGGTATCATTGTGCTGCCAGAGGATGCAGTTGTGGGTACACCTGCTGCTGAGTACTATCATCTGGAGAGCGACTGGCTCATCGAGGTGGATATCACCGCCAATCGTGCCGATGGACTTTCGCACTGGGGTGTGGCCCGCGACCTGTACGCCTGGCTGAAGAGTAATGGCTACGAGACAAAGATGCACCGTCCTGACTGCTCCGCATTTAAGGTAGACAATCACGATCTGCCCATCGAGGTGGTCATCGAGAATCAGGAAGCCTGCAAGCGCTATGCCTGTGTTTCTGTGACCGGTTGCGAGGTGAAGGAATCGCCCGAATGGCTGAAGAACAGACTGACAACAGTCGGACTTCGCCCCATCAATAACATCGTCGATATCACCAACTACATCATGATGGCCTATGGTCAGCCCCTGCATACGTTTGATGCTGATATGGTGAAGGGTCACAAGATCGTGGTGAAGACGATGCCTGAGGGAACGCCCTTCCAGACGCTCGACGGTGAGGAGCATAAGCTTTCCGACCGCGATCTGGCTATCTGTAATGCCGAGGACCCGATGTGTATCGCCGGTGTGTTCGGTGGAAAGGGAAGCGGTACATACGAAACCACGAAGAATGTGGTGCTCGAGAGTGCCTATTTCCATCCCACGTGGATCCGTAAGTCTGCCCGTCGTCACGGTCTGAGCACTGATGCCTCGTTCCGTTTCGAGCGTGGTGTCGATCCCAACGGTACTATCTATGCCCTGCAGCAGGCTGCTATCCTCTGTCAGGAACTGGCAGGCGGCAAGGTGTCGATGGAGGTCTGCGATGTCTATCCCGAGCCGATGAAGAATGCGGTGGTGGAACTTAATTATGAATATGTTCACAATCTGGTGGGCAAGGTGATTCCTGTGGATACCATCAAGGCCATCTGTGAGAGTCTGGAGATGAAGGTGCTGGGTGAGACCCCTGAGGCGCTGACCCTCGAGATTCCTGCTTATCGTGTGGATGTGACCCGTCCTTGCGATGTAGTAGAGGATATCCTGCGTATCTACGGATATAATAATGTTGAGATTCCTACACAGCTGAAGGGCTCGCTCGTTATCAAGGGCGATGAGGACCAGAAGCACAAGCTGGCCAATCTCGTCAGCGAGCAGCTGGTAGGCGAGGGCTTCAACGAAATTCTGAACAACTCGTTGACGAAAGCCGCCTACTATGGCGAGAACGATTCTTTGGTCCACATCATGAATCCTCTGTCGAGCGATCTTAACGTGATGCGTCAGACCTTGCTCTTTGGCGGTCTGGAGAGCATCCAGCACAATGTGAACCGCAAGCGTCAGAACCTGCGATTCTTCGAGTTCGGAAATGTATACACCTTCGATCCTGCGAAGCAGAACGACGATGATCCGATGCAGGCCTATAAGGAGCAGTATCACTGTGGCTTGTGGGTAACCGGAAAGCGCGTCGAGGGCTCTTGGGCACATGCTAATGAAGACTCTACTTTCTATGAGCTGAGCGCCTATGTGGAGAACATTCTCCGTCGTATCGGTGTGAAGCCGGGTATGATCGTCCGCAAGAATTCTGAGAACGCCATCTTCTCTGCTGGTCTCACTATCGAGAACCGGGGAGGTAAGAAGCT
>JAEETD010000026.1 GCA_016290175.1 Prevotella sp.
CACCCATTTAGTACCCAAAGTGACGGATTCCTTTCACGGAAAAATGCAAAATAATGTTAAACCTTGATGAGGGCTGTTTCATACATGTTCAGTTTCGGCCGCAAAGATACTAAAAAAATACAATATTTAGTGCTGTATCGCAGAAAATGTCACATCAGTCAAGATACTTTGTGAAACACCCACCCTGATTGATTGAGAACCCTTTAGATAATAGAAAAGCGAAAGGGTGGGTGTTGCTTAAACACTCACCCCAACACCTACCCCAACACTCCACCAGACATCCATCCCTCAGGTTTAGGCTGCCTTGAGTGGAATCACCTTGTAATACGTCTGGTTTCCGTGCGTCTTACCCTCGAAGCCGAGTTCCTTCATCGCCATTCCCAGATGGATCTTCGTGCTGTGGTCGTTCTTAATCGAAGGATACTTATGACGGATCAGGCTCACAATCTCACCGCTCTTCATACGGATGCCTTGCTCACCCTCCTTAGGTTTGCGGATGCAGGCCTCAATCACCTCTGCAATATCCTTCTGCTCCATGTAATTCAGGTTCAGTTCCTGAATACGTGCCACCTGCTGATTGTTAAACCAGTAGGGAGCCTTCAGGTCTTTCACCTCATGAACCACCTGTGCATAGAGCTGCTGATAGTCGATCTCACCAGAATTATCGATATACAGCCCTTCAGGAATGGTCAGACAGATGTATCGACGGCTACCCGTTGCATCCGACAGCGGATGAGGATTGTTGGTCGTCGCCACAAACGAGGCATAGCGAGGTCGGTCATCCTGCGAGGCACCATAGATAGGACGTCCGTTCACCTTACTCTTCGAGAGCGTCTGCTTCAGAGCCGCATGCTGAGAGGGGCGGATGGCATTCAACTCGTCGAGGTTGACAATCAGATTGTTCGTCAAGGCCATCTCCTTATCGAACTTGTTCGAGAGGTTCAAGTGATCCAAGTAATACACACGAAGTTCTGGAGGCAGCAGGCGGGCCACGAAGGTGGACTTTCTTTGAAAAAATGGCAAAATGAGGCGAAGGGTGGGTGTTAGGGTGAGTGTTTGGTTAGGTCTTTGGTGGAGTGTTTGCATATCACCTACCCTAGTGCAATCCTAGTGTCTATCGATGTTCCTGACGATTGGGTGGAGTGTATATAGGTTTCTCTGAAGCCTTGTATTTTGAAACAAGTCCATCGCCTCGATGATAAAGAGCCGTTTATCCATTGATAAGAAGGTGCCGGATTGTTCCCTTTAAGAGCAACAATTATTCCCACACTGGGAATGAAATGTTCCCACCGTGGGAATGAAACGTTCCCAGTGTGGGAATAAATAGCGAGCCGTAGGCTGACAAAAAGCCAGCTAGGCAGTCATGATGTTCGCTTGTTAATAGTCGAAGTCCCAATCCGTAACGTAGTGGTCGAACTGGATACCCTCGATGCTTCCAAATTTGGCAAGAATCGTCAAAATCTCTTCCTGCTCCTTTGGTGAAAGCTTATTCTCACCATGATGAACCCAGTACACAAAAGGGTCGGTTCTCACTGTGTAATTTTACCCCGACACTAAAGGGGCTTTAGTATGATAGTAAAGGGGGTTTAGTGTCATAGTAAAGGGCATCGACCTTCAAGGGGGGCAGCAGGGGCAGGAAAAACATGGAATAATAAAAAATAAATCCCTAAATCATGTGAATTACAATTTAGTAATTTAGGGATTTATTTTTCACGGTCGTAGGAAACTGCTGCCCCTGCTGCCCCCCAAAAGGCAACTATTTCTTTCTATTTCTTGCTTTTGTAGAATTTCTCGAGGGTGCGGTAGGCGTTCTCTCGTTCTGGAGAGGCGACCTCCTTGGATTCTACGTCGATCTTCATGACAGGCGCTGCATCGAGATTTTTCTTGGTGATGGCCGTCCACTCACAGGAAGAACCGTTGGAACTCGGATTCGAAGTTGGGGGTGAGGATGGACTGTCCGATGGCAGAGCGGATCTCGTCGAGGGTCCAGAAGCGGCCCCCATCGAGTTCTTCGGCAGAAGGGGTGACAGGGCCGTCGTAGACGGTGCGGTTGACATAGACCAGCTCCCGCTCGCGACGACTGTCGAAGACATACAGCCCCACCCGCTTCGGCTGGAAATCGGTGATGCCGAGTTCTTCGCGCACCTCACGCAACAAGGCCTGTTCAGGCGTCTCGCCATAATCGATATGCCCGCCCACACTGGTATCCCACTTGCCCGGCTGGATATCCTTCCACTCAGGACGGCGCTGCAGATAGACCTCGCCACGGGAATTGAACACATGGAGATGGACCACCGGATGGAGCAGACGGGAACCGTTATGACACTCGCCACGGGTGGCAGAGCCCACCACCGTGCCGTTCTCATCGACTAAAGGGAAACGTTCCTCGCTATTGTCTTTCATACCTTACTCATATTATTTGACCGTGCAAAGATAGGGAGTTTTTGCGAAAGCGCCAAACATTCGGCAGAGGTTTGTTTGGAGATAACGGGAAAATTAACTATCTTTGCAGCAGATTTTTAACACAACACATAATGAATAAGCTAACAATGATGTGCATGACCGCAGTTTTAGCAGGATGCAGCGCTGCAACGGATATGGAGCAGCAGATTGATGAACTCTACGGCAAGATGTCGCAGGAAGAGCGCATTGCCCAGTTGAGGAGTATGTATATGGATGAACTGTTCGACGAGCAGGGGAAGCTGGACGAGGCGAAGTGCCGCGAACTGATTCCCAACGGCATCGGACACTTCTCGCAGTTCTGTATGCAGCAGCCCAGAGACCCCAACGAGCTGCGCGACCGTGCGGCAGCCGTGCAGGATTGGCTGATAAAGAACACGCCCAACGGTATCCCTGCTCTCCTGCATGAGGAGGTGCTCTCGGGTGTGAACACCCTGGGCTCGACCATCTATCCACAGCAGATAGGTCAGGCCTGTTCGTTTAATCCTGAACTGGCAGAACAGAAAACCGTCCAGACCAGTACCGCCCTGCGGAAGATGGGCGGTGTGCTGGCCCTCTCGCCGATGGTCGACGTGTGCCGCATCCCCTCGTTCAACCGTCTGGAAGAGTCGTATGGCGAGGATGGCTACCTGTCGGCAGCGATGGGTGTGGCCTTTGTAAAAGGTCTGCAGCAAGACGACCTGAAGAAGGGCGTGGGTGCCTGTTCGAAGCACTACCTGGGCTATGGCGGCGGCGGTGATGCCGAAGAGAAGGTGCTGATGGAAGAGATACTGCTGCCCCACGAGGCGATGATCCGACTGG
Source organism: Prevotella sp. (assembly GCA_016290175.1). Classification (GTDB taxonomy): domain Bacteria; phylum Bacteroidota; class Bacteroidia; order Bacteroidales; family Bacteroidaceae; genus Prevotella. The sequence continues at coordinate 3,262 of JAEETD010000026.1, forward strand.
CGGGCAGCAAGGTGGTGATGCCGGGCTACCACGCCATGAGGAGCGAAGGAAGTGAAAAGGGAAAAGTGAACAGTGAACAATTTGCTACCGCAGAAGTAGAGAACGTCAAGTGTGTAGCGAACAGTTGGATACTGCAGGATATTCTGCGCGATTATGTGGGTTTCGACGGGATGGTGGTGAGCGACTATACTGCCATAGACCAACTGCCGCTGGAAAGTGAAAAGGGAGAAGTGAACAGTGAACAATCTGCTACCGCTGCTGTTGTGCAAAAGGCGGCGATGGCGATCAATGGGGGTAATGATGTGGACTTCCCACACGGTGCCAACTACAAGTATCTACAGGAAGCCATCGACCAGGGACTGGTGAAGCCCGAGGTGCTGGAGCGTGCCGTGAAGGACGTGCTCCGTCAGAAGTTCCGTGCAGGCCTGCTGGACAAGGATGCCTATCTTTACAGCAAAGAGGATATCAAGCTCGATTCGCAAGCTGAGCGCCTGACGGCCTACCTCATCGCCATGCAGTCGGTTGTGCTGCTGGAGAACAATGGCATTCTCCCGTTGGGAAGTGAAAAGGGAAAAGTGAAAAGTGAAAAGTTGAACATCCTCGTGACGGGGCCGAATGCCAACTCGATCTGGGCGATGTGCGGCGACTATACCTATCCCGCCATGTCGTACTTCTGGAAGAAGATGGAGGATGTGGCCGACCGTGACAATCCCTTTATCGTCAAACTGCTGGATGGCATGATGGCTCAAAAGCCCGTGGATGTCAACATCCTCTATTCGCGCGGCTGCGACTGGACTGAGGACATCGAGACGAAATACTCGGAGCTGGGCGATGAGCGCGCCTGGGAGTATGAGATCCTGCACCGTAAGGTGGATTCGGGCGAGAAGGCCGACAAGGCAGAGGCCCTCAACATGGCCAGTCAGGCTGATGTGATCGTGGCTGCCATGGGTGAGAACGTGATGCTCTGCGGTGAGAACCGCGACCGTCAGGGACTCCGTCTGCCAGGCAAGCAGGAGCAGTTCGTTGAGGAACTGATCAAGACGGGCAAGCCTGTGGTGCTGGTGATGTTCGGTGGCAGGGCCCAGGTGGTGTCGGGTCTCGCAGAGAAGTGTGCTGCCGTGATCCAGGCCTGGTATCCCGGTGAGGAAGGCGGCAACGCCCTGGCAGATATTCTTTATGGCAAGATATCGCCCTCAGGCAAGCTCAGCGTGAGCTATCCGAATACGGAGATCAACGAGCCCATCTGCTATAACAGTTCGACAGAGAAAGACCCACGGGTGCAGTGGCCCTTCGGCTACGGTCTGAGCTATACCAGATTCGACTATGCGAACCTGAAGATAAACGGTGAGGCCAAGACCTCTGACGAGAGCATCACCCTCTCGTTTGATATTAAGAATACTGGTAAGATGGCAGCCGACGAGGTGGCACAGATCTACATCTCGCCCACGACGGATGACCAACAGATCCGCCCCATCCAGCTGCAGGGTTTTGCCCGCGTGACACTCCAGCCGGGAGAGACCCAGACGGTGAACGTCAAGCTGTGGACGGAGCAGTTCGGATTCTTCAGCAATAATGGCCAACGCCAATGGAACATCCTGCCCGGAAAGTTCATTGTCAAGGTGGGTGCCTCTTCGACAGACATCAGGCTGCAGCAGGACATCACGCTGAAGGGCGAACCCGTGGTGAAGCCCATCCGCGAACACTATCTATCGGTTACGAAATAGATAGGTGGCGAGGAAGCCGATGAGGAAGATGGTGGTGGTGCCGAGCACGATGGCCAGGTAGCCATGCAGGTGAACGCCCGGCAGATGCCACATATCGGCCAAGGAAATCCAAGCTATCACAAGTACACCGCACACGCAGCCAAGCAGGGCTGCGGTGCGGTTGATTTTTTGTGGGATACAGCCCAGCAGGAACAATCCCAGCATACCGCCGGAGAAGATGCTCGACAACGTCCACCAGGCATCGATGATGCTCTCCACACTCAGCATGGCAATCGCCACGATGATGCCCAGGACACCCACGATGGCACTCGAGATGCGGAGCACGGCCAGATGATGACGGTCGGTGGCACGACGGAAGAACGGCTTGAAATAGTCGGTCAGTACGATGGTGGCGGCTGAGGTGACGCTGGTGGAGACGGTACTCATGCCAGCCGCGAAGATAGAGGCGATGAGCAATCCCCGCAAGCCCACCGGCAACTCCGACACGATGAAATGCGGAAACACATAGTCGGGCTTTGCTGCTATCTCAGCAGGCAGCAGCTGCGGATTGGCCGTGTAGTAGCTGTAGAGGGCCGAGCCGATGAGGAAGAAAAGGGCCGAGACGGGGATGAAGAGATATCCGCCGAAGAGTGCCGAGAAACGGGCATCGCGGTCGGTCTTGGCTGCATGATAACGCTGCACATAGTTCTGGTCGATGCCGTAGTTCTGGAGATTGATGAAGATGCCATAGATGAGGCATACCCAGAAAGTGGACTTGGTCAGGTCGAGGGAGAACTCACCCAACGAGAACTTATTGCCCGCGGGGGCATTAATGGCAAGGTCGAATGCCTGCATGGGACCTTCGGGCATGCGGAAGAGCAACAGGCAAAGACAGAGCACAGCACCACCGATGAGGATGATGCCCTGGATGGCATCGGCCCAGATGACCGCCCTCAGACCGCCCAGCATGGAATAGATGATGATACCGACGGAGGTGAGGATGATCACCGTATGGATGTCCCACCCCATGAGGATATACATCGGTACGGCGAGCAGATAGAGGATCGAGCCCATACGGGCAATCTGCGTGAGCAAGTAACAGGCAGAGGCATACAACCGCGCCCAGGCACCAAACTTCTCCTCGAGGAAGGTATAGGCCGACACCGAACCGCTTTTGCGATAGAACGGCACGAAATACCTGGCGGCGAAATAGCTCGCGATGGGGATGCTGAGGGAGAAGACAAACGCATTCCAGTCGGCAGCGAAGGCCTTACCGGGATAGCCGATATAGCTGATGCTCGACACATAGGTGGCAAAGATCGACATGCCCACCACCCAGCCGGGAATGGAATGGCCCGCAGAAGTGAACTCATCGGCAGAGCTTCCCTTCCGGAAGAAGCTACAGCCGAACACCACCACGCCGAGGGTAAAGACCAGGAAGACTATGAAATCTATTGTATGCATAGTTTGCCGTTTTCGAGGGGGAAGGCGGCGAGGGCCTGACGGATGCGGTCACGTTCGGGCGCATCGAACTTATAGAACGGTGAGGCCACGAAGTCATCGTTGATGATGCCTAAGAGAGAGAGGGCACACTTCAGCCCCTTGAGATAGCTGGAACCATGTTTACCGACGGTATAGATGGAGGTAGAGATCTGCATGATATACTGCTGGAGCTGGCGGACACGGGTGAGGTCACCCCCACGGGCAGCATCGTACATGGCCACATAGAGCTCAGGGAACATGTTGGCACCGCCGTTGATACCCCCATGAGCACCCATCAGCACACACTCGCCGGTGATCTCCTCAGGACCCACGAGCATCGCGAAGTCGCTACGCTCCTGCATCTTGTACATCACCGACTGGAAATAGACGGCGTTGGCCGAAGAGTCCTTAAAGCCGATGACCTGCGGATTCCGGGCTATACGGCGCACGGTGTCAGGCGCAAAACTCACCTTGACATGAGAGGGCATATTATAGAGGAACACCGGCAACGGCAACTGCGGCACCAGCTCCTCGTAGAACTGTGCCAGTTCAGGCTGTCCTGTGGCGAAATAATAAGGCGGGGCACTCACTACACCGTCGGCACCACAGTCGGCAGCCACCTTTGCCAGGCGGATGCTCTCCACGATGCTGGTGTCGGTGATGCAGGCCAGCAGCGGCAGGCGACCGTGATTGATGCGGCACGACTCGCGGATCATCTGTTTGCGGACATCGTAACTCAGGCTCTGTTCCTCGCCGGTAGTGCCGAGGATGAACAGACCATGAACGCCTCCTGCTATCAGGTGTTCTATCAAACGTTCGAGACTCTCGATGTCGAGTGTCTCATTATCTTTCAAGGGGGTTACAAGTGGCGGGATGATGCCACAAAGGGGATTACTATAATTCATAATTAATAATTCATAATGCATAATAATGACGCCAAAGGGGGCGTTTTGTAACGTTCTGAGGGGTACAAAACAGGGACTTTGGAGTCTTTATAATAAATAAATCAACTTTCGCATGATAATAAACGACCGCAGATTTCATAGATATCACAGATTGAAGTGGCTAAAGCCACGATTATTTTGGATTTCTCAGATACTAGCCTTGTGTAGTGTCTGTGCATGGAGCCAGGATTATGAGACCCACCGCCAGTATCTGAGCGGTCACGGCTGTGACGATATGGTGCAATGGGATTTCCAATGCTCCGACGGGCGTAACAGCGGGAAATGGACGAAGATCGGTGTGCCTTCGTGCTGGGAACTGCAGGGTTTCGGCACCTATCAGTATGGTATGCGATTCTATGGGAAAGCCACCCCGGAGGGTATTGCCGACGAGAAAGGACTGTACAAGACAACGTTTACACTGCCCAAGGCATGGGAAGGCTGGCAGATACAACTGGTGTTTGAGGCCGTCTTCACCGATGCCAATGTGACCATCAACGGCCGGAAGGCCGGCAACGGGCTCTATCAAGGAGGCTTCACCCGTCACACCATCGATGTGTCGGACCGTGTCTTCTTCGGCAGCAAGAAGAACCGTCTGGAAGTAGAGGTGTCGAAAGAGAGTGCCAACCCTCAGGTGAATCTGGCTGAGCGCAGGGCCGACTACTGGAACTTCGGTGGCATCTGGCGTCCAGTCTTTATCATCGCCAAGCCAGCCCGGAATATTCAAAGAGTGGCCATCAATGCCAAGGCCGACGGCTGGTTTACGGCCGATGTGTTCCTGAATCAGGCCATGCCGGGTTATAGTGTAGAGTGTAGAGTGGAAAGTGGAGAGTGTAGAGATTGCTACCGCTCCAACCCTTTCCCCGTAATGAGCGACAATGCGCAGATAAAGTTCATCGCCAACAATCCCAAGCTGTGGAATGCAGAGCAGCCAAACCTCTATACTGCCGTTTTCACGCTGAAGGATCAGGAGGGCAAGACCGTCCATGTGGAGCGTCAGAAGTTCGGTTTCCGCACGATAGAATACCGCCACTCGTATGCCGGAGACGATGGGGATGGTGTATATATCAACGGGCAGAAGGTGATTATGAAGGGTGTGAACCGTCACTCGTTCCATCCTGAGAGTGGCCGCACACTGTCGAAAGTGAAGAACATCGAGGACGTGAAGCTCATCAAGTCGATGAACATGAATGCCGTGCGACTCTCCCACTACCCTGCCGATCCGGAGTTCCTGGATGCCTGCGACTCGCTGGGACTCTACGTGGAGTGCGAGCAACCTGGCTGGCATCAGGCTCACGAGACAGTGGTGGGTTCGCAGATAGTGGAAGAGATGGTGACACGCGACGTGAACCATCCCTCGATCATCTTCTGGAGCAACGGCAATGAGGGAGGCTTCAACTATGAGCTGGAGTTGGTCTTCAAGAAGCTCGATCCCCAGCAGCGCGTGGTGCTCTATCCCTGGGCCAATCGCAACGGTTTTGAGACCAAGCACTATCGTTCATGGGGCGAGACCGCCGACTATATGCGCCAGAAGGAGATCTTCATGCCGACGGAGTTCCTGCACGGTCTCTATGATGGTGGACATGGCGCAGGACTGAAAGACTACTGGCGACTGATGATGTCGAATCCCCGTTGTGCCGGCGGATTCCTCTGGGACCTGATGGACCAAGCCGTTGTCCGTACAGACAAGAACGGCATACTCGATCCTGTGGGCAACTTCGGCAGCGATGGTATTGTAGGCCCTCACATGGAGAAGGAGGGCTCGTTCTATACAATCAAGGAGGTATGGAGTCCTGTGCGAGTGATGTATTATGACAGCAACCACTTCAATATAGAGAACTGCTACAGTTTCACCAATCTGAAAGACTGCCAGTTCAGCTACAGGCTGCTGAAGATGCCTGCATACGGAGAGAAAGATGTGAAGGTGATCAAGACCGTAAAGCTCACATCACCAGATGTTGCACCAGGAGAGAGAGGTAAGCTGAAGATCGAACGGACCGATGCCGATGTGATAGAGTTGACAGCCACAGACCCTCATGGTCAAGAGATATTCACATGGACCCACAGGAATCTGATAAAGGCAGGCAATTTTAACAAGAACCAGCTTCGCAACAACACGCAGCCATTCTCATATACAGAGAATACCGACCAATTGCAGATTCAGCAGGCCAACCGGCAATATACATTCAGCAAAAAGACCGGTATGCTGATGGGAGTGCGTGTAAGCGACAGACAGCTGTCGTTCGGCAATGGTCCCCGTTTTGTGGCTGCCAAACGTGCTGACCGTTCGCAGGATGGTTTCTATAACCACGATGACAAGCAGGCATTCCAGAAAAAGACCGAGTATTCAGAGTATGCCGATCAAGGTGCTTTCAACGGCTTCGCCATCGACGACAGCACGCTTGTTGTCAACTATCTGCATGGTACCATCCACAAGGTCACCTGGCGGTTCCTGGCCGATGGCGGTGTGTATATGAACGTAGACTACGACTTCAATGGTGTCGTCGACCTGATGGGTATCTGCTTCGATTATCCTGAGTCGATGGTGAAGAGCAAGCAATGGGTGGGCAAAGGTCCCTATCGCGTCTGGCAGAACCGTCAGGAAGGCCCGCAGTATGGTTATTGGCAGAATGACTACAACGACCCCATTCCCGGTGAGTCGTGGGAGTATCCTGAGTTTAAGGGCTATTTCTCGAACGTAGCCTGGATGAAACTGAATACGACCGAAGGGCAGTTTGGTCTGGAAGTCCTGAACGGAAAGATAGGTGTCTATACGCCTCGTGACGGCCGCGACCATATCCTCTACAACCTGCCTGAGACGGGCATCTCTATTCTGAGGGCCATCCCTGCCGTCCGCAACAAAGTGAACACGACAGACCTCAACGGTCCTTCCGCCCAACCCTACTGGAGCAAAGGAAAAGGAAGCATCAGTGCCATCATACATTTTGACTCATGAAAAGATTCGTCACTACGCTTGTGCTTTTATTTTGCATTTTGCATTATGCATTATGCATTAACAAGCCCTGGACATTCTGGTACTGGATGTATGGAGCTGTCAGCGAACAGGGCATCAAGGCCGACCTGCAGGCAATGAAGGATGTAGGCCTGGGCGGGTGTTATCTGATGCCGATCCGTGGGGCTGCAGAACATCCTGAGTACGAAGGGAAAGCTGATGCCTTGAGTGAGAACTTCTGGAAATTGGTGGATTGTGCTTTAGGGCAAGCCGATTCCTTAGGTTTAGGAATGGGCATCCACATTTGTGACGGCTTTGCCTTAGCAGGCGGTCCTTGGATATCGCCAGAAGAATCAATGCAGAAAATAGTCTTCTGCGATACCGTTGTCAGTGGAGGAAAGCACCATTTCTCAATGTCCAAGCCTCAGCACTATGAAAACTACTACGAGGATATCGCGGCATACGCCATACCTGTCGACCAACAGATGCCTGGTGGCCATCACCTCAGCTATTCAACTCAAGTGACGATCAATGCGAAGGGAGTGATCTGTGCTGATGAACCTTGCTGGATTCAGTATGAGTTTGACGAGCCAACTTTGGTCCGCAATATCGAGATAGAGCCGTCTGGCACAAATATCCAGTGCCAGAGACTGAAGGTAACAGTCTCTGACGATGGTGTGTTCTTTCATCCTGTCAAGCAGTTCACACCACCTCGTCAAGGTTGGCAGAACACGGGCTATAACACCACGTTCTCCATTCCTCCGACTACAGCTAAGTATTTCCGTTTCGAATGGACACCAGAAGGTTCAGAGCCTGGTGCAGAGGATTTGGATGCCGCCAAGTGGAAGCCAGTCCTGCGATTGAAGGGCATCAAGTTCTATAGTTGGGCGCTTATCGACAACTGGGAAGGAAAGGCAGGCTATGTATGGCGTATCGCTCCCGAAGCCACTGAGGACGATTTGCCCTTTACCGATTTCCTGCGCCCCACAGACGTTATCCCTTTCCTGATGAAAGGCGACATCGCGGACATCGACCTGCCAGAGGGTACTTGGCGCATTCTCCGCATGGGACACACAAGTACAGGACATACCAATGCGACTGCAGGTGGGGCAAAAGGATTGGAGTGCGACAAGTTCTCGAAGAAAGCAGTAGAGAAGCAGATTGACAACTGGTTCGGACTGTTTATGAAACGCCCTAACCACAAAACCATCCAATACCTGCATGTGGACTCCTGGGAATGTGGCTCGCAGAACTGGAGCCAGAACTTTGCCCAGGAGTTTGAGCGGCGCAGAGGCTATGACATTCTGCCTTTGTTGCCCATCTATGCAGGTGTGCCCATGAGAGGTGGCGAAGAGACATTGCGGGATATCCGCAAGACCATCAATGAACTCATCAACGAAGTGTTCTTCGCTACGGTTGCTCAGAAGGCTCGTGAATATGGTGTGCAGCTCTCCGCTGAGAGTGTCGCACCCACGATGGTCAGCGACGGTATGGAGCATTACAGATATGTGGATATGCCGATGGGCGAATACTGGTTGAATTCCCCCACCCACGACAAGCCCAACGATATGCTCGATGCCATCAGCGGGGCTCACGTCTATGGTAAGAATATCGTGCAGGCCGAGGGCTTTACAGAGGTGAGAGGTGTCTGGGATGAGACCCCTGCGAGCATCAAGGCTCTTTTGGACAGGAACTTCGCCTTAGGCATGAACAGGCTCTTTTTCCACGTGAATACCCACAACCCTTGGCTCGACCGTAAACCTGGTATGACCCTCGATGGAATAGGCCTTTTCTTCCAGCGCGACCAGACCTGGTACCCTGAGGCTAAGCCCTTCGTGGATTATATCACCCGCTGTCAAACATGGCTACAGAAAGGGCGTCCCGTTGTTGACATTGCTGTCTATACAGGCGAGGAAATACCTAGTCGTGCCTTCACCCCAGACCGCCTTGTGACTATGTTGCCTGGTTTGTTTGGTGCGGAGCGTGTAGTTTCTGAAAACAAACGACTGGCCAATGTCGGCCAGCCCATGGAAGAATCACCCGTCGGCGTACGCCATTCCGCTGGAATCCTCGACTTGAAAGACTGGATTAATCCACTTCATGGCTATCAATACGACTCGATGAACAAAGATGCCCTAACTCGCTGGTTAGATGATATGGAAGACCCGAAAAACTATTATATCCCCCGATATCATGTCCTTGTCATTCCACAAGGAATACACATAAGCAAAGAAACGCAGCAGATGATAGAGAAACTAAGAGGCTATGGTATCACCATCATTGATAAGCCTTACAAGGAGAATACGCTACCCAATCTGCAGCCCGATGCTGTCCTGCCTGACGGCATCGCATTTACCCACCGAAAGAATGGGTCATCCCACTACTATTTCCTGAGCAACCAAACCGACAGTGTACGAATATTCAGAGCCAAATTCCGAATAGGTCATAGAATAAGCACAATAATTGACCCCGTGAGCGACAGACTGTTGTCGTTCCATCAGGAAAGAGAAGGCGATTACTGTTGCATCGACATCACACTTCCCAAATATGGGTCGCTCATCGCCATGAGCGGAGTCTTGTTTACAGACACATGGACTTCGAGCCAACATTTCTCAGAATCGCGACCTATTGGTGACCATCTGACGTGGAATATTATTTTCCGCGAAAACGGGGAATACATGACAACAAATCGGCTTTTCGACTGGACCCAAAGCGATAATGACAGAATCAAGTATTTCAGCGGGCATGCTCGTTATAAGACCACATTCCGCATGAAAAAACACGATTTGGAACATTGCACATGGTGGTTGCAGCTGCCAGATGTTAAGGATTTAGCTCACATTTGGCTCAATGGCAAGGACATGGGTATTGTCTGGACTGATCCCTACATGGTAGAATTGGGGAAGCAACTTCGGTCTGGCAAGAACATATTGGAAATAGAAGTTGTGAACACTTGGCACAATGCCTTACGCGGTATGGATGCCGGAAAGACTCCATACGAAGATATATGGACTAATGCAAAATATCGGTCCAAGGGTGATGAACTCCTACCGTCAGGACTTCTGGAAACCCCTCTGCTGCTTAAAGAGGACTATCACCCGCTTAGGGCCATCTTTGAAAAGTAAAACAAATAAAATAGCTATATGAAAAGACTACAGACAATGCTTCTTGTCATCTGTGTAACTATGTCAGCACTGGCAAAAGTCAGACTGCCTCAGTTCTTTAGCGACAATATGGTATTGCAACAACAGACAGACTGTAACATCTGGGGCTGGACAGAGGCTGGAAAAAAAGTTATTGTCCTGACCTCTTGGGATAAGAAATCGTATGCTACCACTGCCAACAAAGACGGTCGCTTTCAAGTCAAAGTCAAGACTCCAGAGGCTGGTGGGCCTTACGAAATCACCTTTAAAGATGGGGAAACGATATCGCTGAAAAACATTCTTATTGGAGAAGTATGGATTTGCTCGGGCCAGTCAAACATGGAGATGCAGATGAAGGGCTATAAGGCCCAGCCCGTAGAGGGTGCCACAGAAGAATTGCTCTCCTGCAATGACAACGACCTGCGACTGTTCTATGGCAAACGATTAGCATCACTGGAGCCTCAGCAGGATCTCTCAGGTTCTTGGCTGCCTGCAAATGCAGCCAGTGTCCGTGAGTTCTCTGCGACGGCCTATTTCTTCGGCAAGGCACTAAGGAAGACCTTAGGCGTTCCTGTGGGATTGATATGTACGGCTTTCGGAGGTTCTGCCTGCGAGGCCTGGATGCAAGCAGATTGGTTGAAAGCATTCCCAAAGGTTCAGCAGACCATCACAGAGGAAGATGTGAAGAAATTGCAGCAGCGTTGTCCGACAGCGCTCTATAACGGGCAGTTGAAACCGCTTATCGGCTACGGCATCCGAGGAGCTATCTGGTATCAGGGTGAGGACAATGTGCCACGCTACGATTTCTATGCACCGTTGATGGCTCGCATGATCCAAGGATGGCGTTCAGAATGGAAACAGGGTGATTTTCCCTTCTACTATTGTCAGATTGCACCTTTCGATTATAGTGTCACAGACTGGGCGCTTTACAATAGCGCTTTGCTTCGCGAACAGCAACAGAAGGTGGAAACAATGGTCGACAACTGTAGGATGGCTGTTCTGATGGATACAGGCATCAAGGATGTCATCCATCCTCGCAAGAAACGGTTGGCAGGAGAGCGGCTCGCCATCCTCGCCCTTAGCAATACCTACGACATAAAGGGTCTGCCCGACTTTGCCAAATACAAAGAAGTAGAGTTTAAGAACGATACAGCTGTGGTGGCTTTCGACCGTTCGAAAGAATGGGTCTATTTCGAAAACGGCTCAACGTCTGAGAACTTCGAGGTAGCTAGCTCTGATAAGGTTTTCCATCCGGCTACGAAAGTCTGGGTCAACCGCAATCGCGTCTATGTGATCTGCAACGATGTGAAGAAGCCTGTAGCAGTACGTTATGCTTTCAAGGACTGGGTGGTGGGCGACCTCATGCACGATGGTCTGCCCGTATCTTCTTTCCGTTCAGACAATTGGTAAACAATAATGAAAAGACTACTCTCCATTCTCTGTCTTCTGAGTGCGTTCGCCGCCATCCGCGCCGACTATACCCCACGCGATTATGTCTGGACCTCGCAGAGCCGCAACTCCAGTGAGTCGATGCCCTGTGGAGGACATGATATCGGCATGAACGTATGGGTGGAGAATGGTGATATACTTTTCTATATCCAACAGAGCGGTTGGTTTGATGAGAATAATACCCTCCTGAAAGCAGGCCGCTGGCGCCTTCACTTCGATGGCAAGCCCTTTGACGGCAAAGACTTCGAGCAACGGCTTAGTCTTGATGAAGGAGCCATCACTATCAAAGGTAGCGGTACGGAGGTCAGGATCTGGGCAGATGTCTTCTCCCCCGTTGTGTTTGTGACAATGGCATCGACACATACCGAACGGGCCACGCTCAGTTATGAGAGCTGGCGCTACAAAGACCGTCCTGTGACAAAGGTCGAATGCCAACAATGCTCATATAAATGGATATTGCCCAAGGACTGCACAACTTTCGCCGATAGCATCAAGGCAGACGGCGACAAACTCACATTCTCGCATAAGAATCGCGAAAAGACCGTCTTCGACTTCACCGTCAGTTACGAGCATCTCGATGCCATCAAAGACAGCCTTTACAATCCCATCGGCGGATTAGAAATGAGAGGCGTGATGTATGCACCTGGTTTTCACTATGCTGGAACCACGACAGATATCTATGCAAGTACAGACTATCAGGCATGGAACTACTCTTGCGACAATCTGCGCACTTCATGTGTGATGATTGACCTGCGCTACCTTAACCACAAGCTCTATGAGGATACGGTTGTTGACGGCTGCGGCACCGTAGCCCCATACGCCTTCCCAACATTGAAAACCAGCGACTCACGCAAGCGTAGCGCCCAGTGGTGGCATAACTACTGGCAGCACAGTTGGATTGAGAGCGACACACAGGAGAATAGTCTGCAGACGATGCTGCGCAACTACGAACTGATGCGCTATATGCTCGGCTGCAATGCTTACGGCAAATGGCCCACGAAATTCAACGGCGGCCTCTTCACCTTCGATCCCGTCTATGTAGACTCTGCGGCAACGTTCACCCCCGACTATCGCAAATGGGGAGGAGGCACGATGACGGCACAAAACCAGCGACTGGTCTACTGGCCGATGGTGAAGAGCGGCGACTACGACCTGCTGTCATCTCAGCTCGATACCTACCTACGTCTGTTACCCAATGCTATCGCCCGTACCCGTCATTATTGGGGACACGGTGGTGCATCTTTTACGGAGCAATTGGAGAATTTCGGCCTGCCCAATCCCGCTGAGTACGGCAAGCATAAGGAAGGTGACGACCTAGGAGTGGAGAAGAACAAATGGCTGGAGTATGAATGGGACACCGCCTTGGAGTTCTGTCAGATGTATAAACAGATACTTCCCTGGTATCCAGATTCTACATTGGACAAATACCGCGAACTGACAGAAGAGACCTTGCGTTTCTTCAGTGAGCACTACCCCAACCTTGTCATCTATCCCGGCTCAGGCTGCGAGACCTATAAGATGGCACGCAACCCTTCCAGTACCATTGCTGCATTGCATGCACTCAAGCACAGTCTCGACAACATCGGTGTAGACATAAGCCTCATCCCCGATATCCCCCTGCATGTCATCGATGGTGACACCTGCATCGCCCCCGCCGAGAGTTGGGAACGCATACAGAACACAGAAACGCCGCAACTCTATCCTGTGTTCCCGTGGCGTATCTATGGCGTCGGACGTCCACATCTCAACATCGCACGCAACACTTATTTCAAGGATCCGCATGCTTTGGAGATGCGCAGCACAAAGGGATGGAAGCAGGATAATATCTGGGCAGCATGCTTAGGACTAACTGACGAGGCACGCCGTCTGAATACAGAGAAGCTAAGCAACGGTCCCTACCGTTTTCCGGCTTTCTGGGACGCAGGCTTTGACTGGGCACCTGACCATAACCGTGGTGGTGCCGGCATGATCGGACTACAGGAGATGCTACTACAAGAAGACCTCGATCACAACCCTATTCTCTTTCCTGCATGGCCCCGCGAATGGAACTGTCGCTTCTGCCTCTATATCTCTGGACAACGTCGTGTTGATGGGGAGATCAAAGATGGTAAGAGTTCCTTTTCCATAGATGGAGTTGAATCCTCTGATGAGATAGATGACAAGATAAAGCCTCAGTGGATTGGTGCCATTACCAGTCAAGACGCCCATTTGCCAAAAGGACGCAACTACACCGGTGCTAAGTTGAAAGAGCCTCTGGTGAAAGAGGCATGGAAGAAAGCAGATACATTGAGCCGACGAAGTATCCTGCTGCGGAAAGATTTCCACCTCAAGGAGAAAGTATTGAAAGCCACCGTCTCTATCGTTGGACTGGGCTTCTATGAGTTGACCATTAACGGCAGGAAAGTGGGAGATGCTTCCTTCGCACCACTATGGAGCGATTATGACAAAAGTATCTATTACAACACATACGATGTCACCTCCCTACTCAAGTCTCAGACCTCAGGCCTCCAATCACAGACCATTCAAGTATTGTTGGGCAACGGTTTCTACAACGAACACGGACTTCGTTATGCCAAAATGAAGATATCATTTGGTCCTCCTACTTTATTGTTCCGCATGCATATCGAATATCTCAATGGGAATACCGAGGATATTGTCAGTGACGACCAATGGAAATGGGCACTATCACCTATCACGTTCAACAGCATCTATGGTGGTGAGGACTATGATGCCCGTTTAGAGCATCTTAAAGAATGGTTTCCTGTCGTTATTCAGGAAGCGCCCAAGGGTGTACTTCGTCAGCAGATAGCAAAACCCGTAAAAATCATGGAGCGCTATTCTGTGAAGGATACAGTCAGGAATGATTCTGTATTAGTGCTCGACATGGGACAGAACCTTGCGGGATTCCCTGAGATAACTGTCCAAGGGAAACGAGGACAACAACTGATATTAACTCCTGGAGAGACATTGACCAAAGAAGGACTAGTCAATCAGAAAGAAACAGGTCGCCCACATTATTATACCTATATATTAAAAGGGGAAAACCAACAATTAGAAATATGGCATCCTCGCTTCTCATACTATGGTTATCGCTACTTACAAATAGAGGGTGATATTGAAGTATTGAAAAACATTGAATCATGCTTCATTTATAATTCTGCAGAGAAGACTGGTGATTTTGAATGTTCTAATCCACTCTTTAATGATGCTTATCGCTTGATAGATCGTGCCATTCGCTCCAACTGGCAGTCAGTATGGACAGACTGTCCTCATCGTGAGAAACTGGGTTGGCTGGAACAAGACTGGTTGAACGGAGAAGGACTCATCGCTAATTACGACTGTCGGGCGATGATAGAACAGACCATGCAGAATATCGCTGATGCCCAATACCCCAATGGCGCCTTGCCAGAGATAGCACCTAACTATGCGATTTTCGAAGGTTCCTGGGCAGCTCCGTTCTTAGAGTCACCTGAATGGGGAGGAGCCTTCATCGCTCTGCCTTTCCTCTATCAAGCATTCTATGGTGACGATAGACTCGTCACCCGCTATCGCCCACAGATGAAACGTTATGTGGATTACCTTGCTACGCAGGACTCCTGTTATATCCTCCGTCAAGGGCTGGGCGACTGGTACGACTATGGACCAGGGCGTGCAGGATTTGCACAAAACACGCCTATGACACTGGTCTCAACAGCTCATTATTATTGGTGGAACCGTCTGATGGGTGAAGCGCGGGCTGACAGCATCAAAGCTGCATTCATCAAGGAGTTCTACCATCCCACTACTCACCAATATGCAACAGGTAGTCAGTGTGCTCAGGCGATTGCCCTTGAGATGGATCTTGTGCCAAAAGGAGATAGAGAGGCTGTGTTACAACAATTAATTAACGACATTCATGCCCATGGAGACCGTCTGACAACAGGGGACGTCGGCAACCGTTATCTGTTCAACGCCCTTATCCATAATGGACAGCAGGAATTGCTATACAAGATGCTGAACCACTATGATGTTCCTGGTTACGGTTATCAGATCAAACTGGGATATACCACATTGACGGAACAATGGAACCCGGAGTTTGGTGCTTCCATGAACCATTTCATGATGGGACATCTGAACAACCTCCTCATTCCCTATTTCCTAGGTATCTGGCGCGAGGGGGAACAAATCACGATAGCACCTCATCCCGTCGGTGACCTTACATGGTGCCGGGGACAGATGGCTGACATTAAGGTCGACTGGCATCTTGAAGGAAACATCTTTGTACTGAACGTAGATATTCCTGCTCATCGGTCAGCAAGTATCCGACTCCCTTATAGCGGACAGACGAGAGTCGTCGGTGAGGGGAAACATACACTCAGAGAAATAATCAAATAACAAATACACTAAGACGCATGAAACAAATACTAACCATATTCTTATTGTTTGCATGTCTTCGTTCAAACGCAGGTGAGATAATTGTCAACGAGCAGGGCAACATTCATGAGGCACTGCGAAAAGCGCGTGAATGGCGTCGTACGAACGACCCTCGCTGTAAGGGTGGCATCACCATCACCCTTGAGGAAGGTCATTACTATATGAACGAGCCTTTGTTCCTGCGCCCCGAGGACAGCGGCACGAAGGAGTCGCCGCTCGTCATCCGCGGCAGTGGCAAGCACAAGAGCGTCATCTGTGGCGACCCTCGCCAAAAACATACGCAGATATGGCCGATAAAAGAACAAGGAGACAGTTCTCGGCAGGAAGTCATGGAGCGCATGATTGATTTCAATCCTGCCAATCGCACCATCACCATACCTACTCCACCCCAGAACGTTCTCCAGACCAAGAATCTGGAAATGGTGGTACACCAGCGCTGGGCCATCGCCATCTTGCGCGTAAAAGAGATGAAGGTGGAGGGCGACAAAACCGTAGTCTCCTTCATGGAGCCCGAGAGCCGACTGGAGTTCGAGCATCCCTGGCCTCAACCCGTCATCGGAGGCGATCGGGGCAACAGTTCTTTCCTGCTGCGCACCACGGAACAGCGCGACGGCATTGAGCAGTTAGCCATCATCGACGGAGCCAACTATGTACGTTTTGAAGGACTCACTTTCAATAGAACTTGCTGGAACCGTCCATTGCATAAAGGTCACGTCACCCTGCAGGGAGGATTTCCACTCGTTGATGCCTACAAACTGAAAGAGAACCCGGGACTGCCCTGGGACGAAGGATTGGAGAACCAGGCCTGGATAGAGCGCCCCGTCAGTGCTGTTACTGTGCGCAACACCCACCATGTAGATTTCTATTCGGTGGTGTTCGAAAATCTGGCCGCCACGGCCTTGGACTTTGTCGATAACGTCAGCGACTGTATAGTGCAGAAATGCACTTTCGGTGGTATTGGCGGCACAGCCATTATGGGCGGTTCGTTTGCTGAGAGCCCTCGGGAGGTACATCGTCCTTATACTGATCTGGCAGAACGCTGTCAACGGCTAACCATCAAAGAAAACTTCGTTGTAGATGCCGCCAACGAAGACTGGGGAGCCGTGGGTATCGCATTGGGCTATGTACGCGACTGCACCATCAGCAGCAACTACGCAAATTTCCTCAGCTACTCGGGCATCTGCATCGGTTGGGGATGGACTCCCCACGATACGGGCATGCGAAATAACCGCATCACGGATAACACCGTCAAAAATTATGCCCGCCAGCTCTACGATACTGGTGGCATCTATACATTGAGTAACCAACCCAACTCTGTTATTTCCGATAATAAAATTTCACAGCCCCACCCTGCCCCTTACGCAACCAACGACCGTGCCTTCCGTATCTATCTCGATGCCCGCACGGATGGCTTTACAATTGAAAACAATACGACAGAAGGACGTCTGATCCGTCGCGACGAGATAGGCGACAATCACCCTGGTCCAAATATTATCTTCAAGCAATGAAACAAACCAATTACCACCTCTTCGACTTCATGGACTTCTCGCCTTGCGAGCGTTCAAAGAACGATTATGACCCGACACAGCAGAAGGGCGAAGCCCTTTGGAAGGCATACGCCCCATCGAAGATATCAGAGGAGAATGGCGACATCTTCATCAGCATCCCTTATCAGAAGCAACTTCATCAAGAAGACATGGCTCCTGACCTCGAAGCCAGGCAGCAGAGCTATGACCTCATCGTCCGTGCTTACGAGCCCAATATCATCCGTCTGTTTACGACAATGGCTGGCGATGAGATGCTCGAAAGTGATGAGATGCTCCAGTTCGCTCCAGAGGTCAGGCGTCTGCCTCTCCGTTTTGTAAATGGCGATATCATCGCCACAAACGGAACAAAAATCGCCACCATCAATCTCAGCGAGCCTGTTTTGGATCATTGGAGCGACCTGCTGCCAGCGCCTCAGCCTGCGCCCCTCATTACCTTTTATCCTGATGGCGACCTCTCAAAGCCCGTCGCCCTCAGCGATGATCACTTCTCGCCTCCCCGCTACGATGCCCTGCCCCTTGGTTTCTGCTCAGTCTGTCGCTGTGACACAGCGACAAACGCAACGGAGCGCGCCACCATCTCCTTCCGCAGCGAGCCTGACGAATGCTTTGTCGGCACAGGTGAGCGTTTCCGCAAGATGGACCTCAGCGGACAGACTTTCCAAATGAAAAACCAAGACGGACAAGGCGTAAACAACCGTCGTT
Organism: Prevotella sp.; assembly: GCA_016290175.1. Taxonomy (GTDB): domain Bacteria; phylum Bacteroidota; class Bacteroidia; order Bacteroidales; family Bacteroidaceae; genus Prevotella. The sequence continues at coordinate 21,595 of JAEETD010000026.1, forward strand.
GCTATAAGAATATACCCTTCTACCTTTCCAGTCGTATGTATGGTGCATTCTTCCATACCTCCGACTACTGCAAATTCTCGCTGGCCGATCACTCCACCCGTAGTGTACAGTTCCTCAACGATCACGCTACCCTTGACGTCTTCCTCATCGGAGGCAAAACGCCTGAGGAGATTCTTCGTGGCTACCGTATGCTTACAGGCTTCCCCACGATGCCGCCACTCTGGAGCTTCGGCATCTGGATGAGCCGCATGACCTATTTCTCAGCCGATGAGGTAGAAGAAATCTGCGACCGTCTGCGAAGCGAGCACTACCCCTGCGACGTCATCCATCTCGACACCGGCTGGTTCCGTACCGACTGGCTCTGCGAATGGAAATTCAATCCTGAGCGGTTCCCTGATCCGCAGGCTTTCATCCGGCGACTTGCCCAGAAGGGCTTCAAGATATCTCTCTGGCAGCTACCCTATATCGCCCAAGGCGCAGAACAGATCACAGAGGCAAAAGCCAACCACTACATCAGCCAGCCTTGTTCTGTATCTGGCTGTGCTACCGTCAACGAAACCTCCGAATCCTCCAATTTCTCCACTCTCGATTATGCCGGCACCATCGACTTCACCTACGACAAAGCCACTGACTGGTATAAGAACACACTCCTGAAGCCTTTACTTGATATGGGCATTAAATGTATCAAGACCGACTTCGGAGAGAACATACACATGGACCACAGCTATCATGCCTCGACACCCGAGCGCCTCAACAACCTCTATGCCCTACTTTATCAGAAAGCCGCCTATGAGGTGACCAAAGAAGTAACAGGCGACGGCATCATCTGGGCACGTGCTGCCTGGGCAGGCGCCCAGCGCTACCCTCTCCATTGGGGTGGTGACTCGGAATCATCATGGGCAGGTATGGCGGGCTCCCTCAAGGGCGGTCTTCACTTCGGTCTCTCTGGCTTTGCTTTCTGGAGTCACGATGTGCCAGGCTTCCACTCCACGCCCGACTTCATGAACTCACCTCTCGATGAGAAGGTCTATGTACGATGGACGCAGTTTGGTGTCTTCACCTCCCACATCCGCTATCATGGCACCTGCAAGCGCGAACCTTGGCACTATCCAACCATCGCTCCGATCGTAAAACGTTGGTGGAACCTACGCTATCGTCTCATACCTTATATCATAGAGCAATCGCAAAAGGCCTGCAACAGCGGTCTCCCGATGATTCAGGCCCTTTTAATCCGTCATCCGCAAGACCATCAGGTTTGGCATATCGACGATGAATACTATTTCGGTCAGGAGTTCCTCGTCTGTCCCGTCATGAACAGTGAAAACCGTCGTGACATCTATCTGCCCGAAGGACTCTGGATCAACTTCTTCACTGGTGAACGCCTTGAAGGCAACAGATGGTATGATGGTGTTGAGGTTCCCCTCGACGAGATGCCTGTCTTCGTGCGTCCTGGTGCCAATATCCCTCTCTATCCCGATGAGGTCAACTCCACTGACGACATGGATCTCTCGAAATCCATCACCATTTCCATCACCAGAGACTATAAAGGTCTAAAGTCTATCGTCAAAACACTTCAGTCAAAATGAATACCCATTACATGCAGAGCCTCGACTGGCTCATCCTCGGCGCCTATTTTGCCATCCTGCTCGCCATCGGCATCTGGGCCAGTACGAAACGCAAGAAAGAAGGCTCGCTCTTCCTGGCAGAACGCTCTCTGCGCTGGCATCACATCGGCTTTTCTATGTGGGGCACGAACGTGGGTCCCTCTATGCTTATCGCCTCGGCCTCAGCAGGTTTCACAACGGGTATCGTCTCTGGCAACTATGCCTGGTATGCCTTTGTGTTCATCGGCATGCTGGCTTTCGTCTTCGCACCAAGATACCTGGGATCCCATGTACAGACGCTGCCAGAGTTCATGGGTCTGCGATTCGGACAGTCTACGAGGAATATCCTCGCCTGGTACACCATCGTCACCATCATTATCTCCTGGCTTGCCCTCACCCTCTTTGCAGGAGGCATTCTGATCCGTCAGGTCTTTGATATCCCCATGTGGATGTCGGCACTGGTGCTGCTGGTGATATCGGCCTTCTTCACGATGCTTGGCGGACTGAAGGCGGTGGCCTATACCAATGTCTATCAGATGTCGTTGCTAATTATCGTATCGGCTGTCCTCACCATCGTAGGTATCAACCATGTTGGTGGTATCTCCGCACTGGTGGACAAAGTGCCCAGCGATTACTGGATACTCTTCAAGCCCAATAGCGACGAGGCCTTCCCCTGGTTGCCGATAGTCTTAGGATATCCTGTGATGGGCGTCTGGTTCTGGTGTACGGACCAAAGCATGGTGCAGCCTGTATTAGCAGCAAAGGATCTGCGTGAGGGACAACTCGGCACTAACTTCACAGGTTGGCTGAAGATTCTCGATGTGCCTCTCTATATCCTGCCTGGTGTCATCTGCTTCGCCCTCTTCCCTACGCTCGACAATCCTGATGAGGCTTATCTCACAATGGTGGAGAATCTCTTCCCTGTGGGAATGGTAGGACTGGTGTTTGCGGTCCTCACCGCCTGTCTCGTCTCAACGATCGGCTCTGCGCTGAATGCCCTCAGCACCATCTTCACGATGGACATCTATGTGAAGAAGTTCCGTCCTGAAGCCTCTCAGCGACATATTAATTATGTAGGACGTATCGTTACGGTGGTAGGTTCTGTCTTGGCGATTGTGCTCACCGTTGCCATCGACAGCATCAAAGGCCTCAACCTCTTTAATATCTTCCAGAGCGTGCTGAGTTTCATCGCTCCTCCGATGACGGCCGTATTCCTCTTAGGCGTCTTCTGGCCACGAGCTACCACCCGTGCTGCCAACCTCGTCCTCACCGCAGGAACAGCCTTCTGTCTCATCGTGGGCATCCTCTATCTATGGGGGCCTCAGTCAGAACTCTGGCCACATTTCATGATGCTCTCTTTCCTGCTTTGCGTCATACTCATCATTGCGATGATTGGCATATCCAAATCTGACAGGGGACAGGAACCTGTCAGACCCCTATTCCGCACCAACGCATCTGACAGGTACCTGTCCCCTGTCAGACGGCTGGTGGTGACCTTATGGCTGTTGCTGACAGCAGTTATGGTTGGTCTTTACATTTTCTTTAACTGACGAACCATCATGAAAAAGATCTGCGATTTCATTGCCAAATGGCTGGGCGTATTGGTGCTGGTAGCTGCTGTAGCGGCTTTAGTCTTTCCCAGCTCTTTCGTTTGGATTGACACATGGGTCATCAATCCGGTCCTCGGACTGATTATGTTTGGCATGGGCCTGACCCTCTCGCCTAAGGATTTCAAAATAGTGCTGACACGTCCCAAGGACATCCTTCTTGGCTGTCTGGCACAGTTCACCGTGATGCCGCTTCTGGCTTTCCTGTTGACGTGGGCCTTTTCATTACCTAAGGAACTGGCCTTAGGTGTCATTCTCGTCGGCTGTTGTCCTGGAGGCACAGCCTCAAATGTCATCACCTATCTGGCAAAAGGCGATCTGGCTTTGTCCGTAGGAATGACGGCTACCTCGACACTATTGGCGCCTCTATTGACGCCTCTGCTTGTATTGCTCTTGGCTGGCACGATGGTCGATGTGGATACGGTCGGCATGTTGCTGAGCATTCTCTATGTGGTGATTGCACCTATCATCGTGGGCTTGCTTTGCCAGAAGTTCCTGCCTGAACTGACCAAAAAGACGGTTCCCTATCTGCCGGCTTTCTCATCGCTGATGATTGCCCTTGTGGTGGTGATTGTCGTCTCGCATACTGCTGACAAACTGCTGGCTGGCGGACTGATTGTGATTCTCGTCGTAATGCTCCACAACCTGTTAGGACTGGGCATAGGCTTCCTCATCGGCAAGCTCCTGCGCCTGTCTCCAGCAAAATGTAAGGCCATCAGCATCGAAGTGGGCATGCAGAACTCAGGCCTCGCCTCCTCACTGGCTGTGCTCCATTTCGCAGCCTATCCCCTCGCCACCATCCCAGGCGCCATCTTCAGCGTCTGGCACAACATCAGCGGTGCCCTTGCAGCCCGATTCTACGCCTCACGTCAATGGCCTGGAAACTGAAATATCGTTGTAAATCCTGCGGCTATGAGGCTGAGGTCTACGAGGGCCGCGGCCTCTTCCGCCAACAGATTACCCCCATGAGCTGTCCTGACTGCAAGACCATTCAGAACATCGTGGTTGGGGGTATCATTGCCGATGTGGCGCCATCCTATCGGAGCGAAGTAGGGCGTCTTTGTCTGAACTGCGGCAGCGACAACATCCGCATCTGGGACAAGAAAACCTGCCCCAAATGCCAGGGACCAATGGAAGCGACAGGCGAGAAAGAGTTCTGGACCTGAATGTCACATCGGTTACTATGTTCAAAAAATGTGAAAGGCTTGTGTAATCCAGTAAAAGTGATTACCTTTGCACGCAAATAGACCAAAGATATGAAACAGAAATACGCAGTCATTGTGTTCATGGTGCTGATAGCAGCATCGGGATTGACGAGTTTCAGCAGTTACAGAGCTACGGAGCGTCTGATAGAGGACGATATGAATCAGGCCTTGGCTTTGGCACTCGATGAACAGCAGAGCGATGTGATTAGTGCAGACACCATCCGGGTGTTCAACAGTCATCTGCAATTAGATCAGTTGCGTGGCCATGCAATGTTGGCTGTTGACACGAGACAAAAGGGATTCCGCTGTGAGGCGAGGTGCTCGGCAGCAACTATTTTCTCAATGTCGGAGCAGCGACCGGCATTGGTGCTATGGATAACAGCCATGCTTTGGGCGGTATTCTGTTTCTATCGTCGCAAAAATTACACAGAAGGGTCGGTTCCTATTGTGTACTTTGGTGGCATCTGCTATTCAGAAACAGACAAGCGATTTATGGATAAGGCTGGCCAGCATGTGAAACTCACACCGATGCAACAACAGCTGATGGAAATGTTCTTCCGCTCAGAGTCGCATCTCCTGACAAAGACGGAGATCTGCGATGCCCTCTGGCCTAAGAAAGAGGATGCCAGCGAGACGCTCTACACCCTTATCCGTCGTCTGAAGCCTATCATCGAACAGCATTCCGACCTGAAAATCGAAGCAGACAGGGGGAAAGCTTATGAGTTGAAAGTCAGATAGTTATCCTGACGTCAGGCAAATGTCAGACAAATGTCAGGCAATAAATTTGCCTAATAATTCATCTCTTCATACCTTTGCAGCAAAAATCGCAAAAGTATGAAGAAATTCTTGTTTCTGATGATGTTGGCTTTTATAGCTGGAATGGCTTATGTGTCTGTCCATGAGAAGGAGGATACCTCTCTACCTCAAAAGATGGAACGGGCCATGAGACTTACAAAGATGATGGAGTATCAAGATGACGACTACGACTACATCGTGCGTTATCCTGGGTTCTTTGAACAAACCGACGATTCGCTCCTGGAGAAAGGCTGTTGCCGTTTCACTTTCTGGCAAGACGACATTGAGATTGTCCAGACGGCTTTTGTGGAAAACAATGCCGACAGCCTGACCTTGGAGCAATCGATGGCGAAATATGCCTCCGAACTCCATGCTTCGCAACAGCTCAAAGGCAACGACTATTTTATCCTCTCTGGTCATCTTCTCAGTGATACAGGCCAAATCACAGGCCGCCGCTTCTATGCCAAATTCGTGCAGCACCGTAAACTCTGGTTCGTGCAGACCCTTGCTTATCCTGAAAAATGTGAGCAAGCCATGCAGCGACTGATCAAAGAGATAAGAGAATGGAAGGTTTGGCAAGATGTTAAATAGTTATAAACGTAGTTTGGTTATGACGTTTCAATGTGTCTTATAGACGTAATGCAATAAAAGAATGAAGAAAAGTGCATTTGAACTTCAGGCCCGGACGTGGCGAGAAAAGGCTCTCAGTATAAGCCGACACTACGGGGCGGACAAGGATGAGGCAGAAGACATCGCACAAGATGTGATGCTCCGCCTTTGGCAGATGCACGACGAACTGGAACGCTATCAGTCGATTGAAGCCATCGTAACTCTTATGGCGAAACATCTGCTGAGAAACCGCCAGAGACGACGACCATCAGAAACGCTGGATGCAGCCATCATTGTAAGCCTGGACACCAGTCCGCACGATGAACTGGAAATGAAGGAAAACGAAGAATGGCTGACAGCAAAGCTCCATCAGTTGCCCACCACACAGCGCACCTTGTTATATATGCGACAGGTGGAACGGCGAAGTCACGAAGAGATAGCCCGACTGTTAGGCATCGAAACAACATCAGTCAGTACGCTTCTGGCAAGGGCAAGACGAACAATATTAGAAGAAATCAAACGAAGAAATCAGATATGATACGTTACACCAAAGAATATATCGGAAATCTGCTGGACAAATATATGGACGGCACTTCGACACTCGACGAGGAGGCCATCCTCAGCGAGTATTTCCGAGGAAAAGACATCCCTCAGGAATGGGAAGACTATCGCCAGCTCTTTCAGGAAATTGAGGACATGAGGCCACAAGCTCAAACCATTAAACGCAGGATGGGTTGGCCTTACAAATGGATTGCCATCGCAGCTTCTTTGCTAATACTTGTAGGTATCGGTTTCGGTGTGCGTCAATATCAGGATCTGCAAAAACAATACGCCATCTACGAAGGTAGTTATATCATTCGTGATGGTAAGAAGATAACGGATATCAAGCAGATCCTTCCTGAACTCGAAGCCACTGAGCGAGAAGTCTCGGAGATATTGAAACAACAGAATAATAATCAAGAAATTCCAACGATATGAAAGCAAAACATTTAATTCTAATTGTAATGGCTGCACTTATAACCTACAGCCCAGTGATGGCTCAGAACCGCATCGATAAGATTGTGGAAAAACTGGAACAGGAAGGTGTCGATACCAAAAAGGTTGTGAAACGCGACCCGAAGACGAAGAAACCGTATTCCATTGTGAAAAGCCTTACCTTTTACAGCAAGGATAGCAATTACGCCAACCGTCTGAAAGAGGCATTCAGGAAAGATGCCGAAGATGCCATAGAAGAAAAGGTGGAGAAAAAAGGCAATAGCTATAAGCTAATCTTTGTGGATGGCAAGAAGAGAACCACTTACTACCTTAATATCCAGGAACGACAAGATAAGGATCCTCGTGTTGATTTGAAAATTTACATGCAGGATGGTGATGTCAAGGAGTTCAACAACCTCGACGGTATTATGGACTTCTTTGGAAGCGGTGCCATTGAAATCGAAGGTCTCAAAGAACTTAAAGGCGACACACTTTTCTTTAGTAACGGGAAGAGAAAAGGATGGTCGATTTCTAAATCTTTTGTAAACTGATATCGAAAGACAGGCAAAAGAAATAACACCATGAAACAAATCGGATTAGCATTACTCTCGCTGCTTCTGGCAGCGAGAGCAGGGATAACTACGGCCCAAACGGGCTCAACAAATGTGAAGAATGACTCCATTACATGGAATCAGGAACTGGAAGGCATCGTTGTCAAAGCCCAAAAGCAACTTGTCAAACAAGAGATTGACCGCATTGCCTACGATGTACAAGGCGATGAGGAGTCGAAGACACAGACTGTGATGGACATGTTGAGGAAAGTGCCGATGGTGACCGTTGACGGACAGGATAACATCCTAGTGAAAGGCAATAGTAATTACAAAATCTACAAGAACGGCCATTTGGAGCCCAGTCTGACGAAGAATGCAAAGGAAGTTTTGAAGTCGATGCCTGCTTCGATGGTGAAACGAATTGAGGTCATTACTGACCCAGGGGCACGTGAGGATGCTGAAGGTGTGGATGCCATTCTGAACATCGTGATGGTGGATGGTTCAAAAATGCAAGGTATAACGGGTGTGGTGTCAGCTACCTACACCTCGTTGAATCATCCCAACTTCTATTCCTCACTGACGGGACAAATGGGGAAGCTCTTGATGTCTGTGGATTATGGCTATGGCGGAATGTCTAACCGCGAATCAGAGAACATCACGGAAACAGATCGTACGTATCTCGATACCCGCAACAGAATGCTGGCGCGTTCCAATGGTACAAACCCAGGTGGTATCCACTATACCAATCTTAATGCGAGCTATGATGTTGACTCTCTCAATCTGATTTCTGCTTCATTCGGTGGTTATTTCTATAAACTGGATGTGAAAGGTGATAACCGGACCACGCTTTACAATCCCTCGAATCAAATTCTTTATGGCTTCAGTAATCATTACTGGATGCCAGGTTACAGCCACCAGTCATGGAATGGACGGCTGGACTATGAGCATAAGACGCGTCGAAAGGGCGAGCGGTTCACTCTCTCTTATATGCTCGCCCTGACGCGTCAACATACAGATCAGGAGAACACCTACTCAGAACTCGAGAACGCTCCTTTCTCATATACAGGCAGTCTGCAGACGGAAAGAGAACGGTTTACGGAGCACACACTGCAAGCAGACTGGTTGCGACCTCTAGGCAAAGGACATCAGCTGGAGATAGGCACCAAGTATATTGACCGCAACAACAATAGTCATAACACCCAGAATTTTTATGGAACTGATCTTCTGACGGATGACAAGTTCCAGCACACCACCCGTGTGTTGGCTGGCTATGCCGACTATATCTATAATTGCGAGAAATGGTCGGCCCGTGCAGGATTGCGATACGAATATAGCTTTATGCGCGGCAGCTATCCTGATGGGAAGGGTGAGACGTTTAACAAATATCTGGGCGATTGGGTGCCACAGGCCACTCTGAAATACCAGTTGACGGATGCTCAATCGCTGAAACTGAACTATACCACTAGCATCAACCGTCCTGGCATTTCCTATCTGAATCCTGCTGTTGTCACATCGCCCTCTATCGTCCAGCAGGGTAATCCAGAATTGACAAGTTCGCACAACCAGCGCATCAGCCTAATCTATTCGTATATCCTTCCGCAGCTGACATTGCAGATTGCTCCTGCCTATAACTTCTCATCTGGCGGCATCAGTTCCGTGCAGACAGCTAAAAACGACATACGTTATTATACTTACGATAATATCTTGCGCTATCGCCGCTTTTCGATAGAGCAATATGTGCAGTTGAAGCCCTTTGATAGTACGACACTTGTTATCAATAACAATCTCCGTTACGAGCACAACGAGAATTCGAACCTTGGTTATCGCACGTTCGGATGGTCAGACAACTACTACATCAACCTCTCTCAGAATCTGCCTTGGAAATTGAGGCTTAACCTGAGCGTCTATGGCAAGATAGGTCATAGTCCGTCTGGCATTTACTACATGCAACATTCCTATTATGACTACTATGCCTCGTTGCAGCGTTCATTCCTCAAGAATGACCGTCTGACGGTAAGGCTCGGTGCCAACACGCCCTTCGACAAATACTTGCCTTCGGAGGCCGAAACCGTCAATGGTGACTATCGCGATTATCAGAAATCTTGGAATCGGGGGCGTTCGTTCACTCTTTCCGTCACTTGGCGCTTCGGCTCGCTGAAAACCAGCGTCAAGAAGACAGAGCATAGCATCGATAACGACGACGTTGTAGGCGGCATAGCAAAAGGACAATGACCTCTGCGTCCCCTTTTTTACGATTGCAGTATTCACACTATCAACGAGGAAGAAACGTGGAAACGGGGAAAAAGGGCGCAGGCATTCCTATTTTCACATTGAGTGCCAGTGAATGGATTGAAAAGATTGCCCTCCTTACTATAATATAGAGAGATGCCAGCTAAAAAGTAGAGAGTGCCGGGCTCAAAGGTTGTGAGGTACGGGGTAAAGTTAAAACGCTGCCAGCGTTTATTAAAACAAAGGCATTGTTTGTTAAAACCAAAGCAGCGTTTGATAAAACTAAGGCATTGTTATTGCCTTTTCTGATGTTGACTATGATAATCCCTCGATTTCGCCGTTGACGATGGTGATGCGCTCGGCCTGCGGACTCTTAGGCAAGCCTGGCATACGGAGCATATCGCCGGCAATAGCGACGATCATCTCACTGCCGCAGTTGAGAATGACATCGCGGATGCGGATGGTAAAGCCCTCGGGCGAGCCGTAGAGCGTAGAGTCAGCAGAGAAGGAGAACTGCGTCTTGGCAATACAGACGGGATAGTGAGCGATAGCACCATCGTCGTCGGTAAATGTGGCTCGCAGGGATTCAAGTTTCTTTTTTACCGTCTTGCCGTACTCCACCGACGATGCGCCATAAATACGCTTGCACACCTTCTCAATCTTGTCCTCCAGACAATCGGCCTCCTTATAGGTGAAGCGGATGGGAAGGGGGTGTTGCTTGTCGATAGTATCTACCACCTTCTGTGCCAATTCCACAGCACCCTCACCACCTTTCAAAAAAGCCTCGTTGACGGCAAATCCCACACCTAAGTCCTCACAGTTCTTGCGTACAATGTCAATCTCTTCATCGAGGTCGAAATCGAAACGGTTCAAGGTCACGACAACGGGCTGTCCAAAGCCCTGCATATTGTTGATATGACGATTCAGGTTCTTCAGGCCTTCCTTCAGTCCCTTGGCATTCGGCTCTTTAATATGGTCGAGTTCTACGCCTCCATGCATCTTCAGTCCTTGTGTCGTTGCCACAATCACTACGAGCCGAGGCTGTAGCCCCGCCTTCCGGCACTTGATATTAAAGAACTTTTCTGCGCCGAGGTCAGCTCCGAAACCAGCCTCAGTGACCACATAGTCACAATAGCTCATAGCCATCTTAGTAGCCACCACGCTACTACAACCATGGGCAATATTGGCGAAGGGTCCTCCATGAATAAAAGCAGGCGTGTGCTCCGTCGTTTGTACAAGATTAGGAGCGAGAGCATCACGCAACAAGACAGTGATAGCACCCGCCACGCCAAGGTCTTTTACACGAAAATGTTTACCTTCGGCAGTGATGCCCAATACGATATTCTCGATGCGACGCTGCAGGTCTTCTTCACTGGTTGCCAGGCAAAGGATAGCCATCAGTTCTGAAGCTGGCGTAATGTCGAAGCCCGTCTCAGAGACCACACCATCGCCCCTCAATCCCGTCACCACGTTACGCAGGGCCCGGTCGTTCACATCAAGCACACGCTTCCAGTATATCTCACGCAGCGAAAAGCCATCCTTACGATGCTGATAGATATAGTTATCGAGGAGGGCGCTGATGGTATTGTGGGCTGAGGTCACAGCATGGAAGTCGCCTGTGAAATGCAGGTTGATCTTCTCCATTGGCAGTACCTGGGCATAGCCACCGCCTGCTGCACCACCCTTGATGCCGAAACAAGGACCAAGCGAGGGTTCGCGCAAGGCTACCGCTGCCTTCTTCCCTATCTTGTTAAGACCCAGTGTCAGACCAATGCTGACGGTGGTCTTACCGATACCTGCTTTCGTAGGACTGATGGCCGTTACCAGAATCAAGCGGCTCTTCCTGACTTTCTCCTCATCGATGAGTGATACCGGCACCTTGGCCATATAACGTCCATACGGTTCTATTTCCTCAGGGGCAATGCCTAACTGTGCAGCGATGTCGCCAATAGGCTTCAGTTCGCATTCACGTGCAATCTGTATGTCTGTCTTCATAATGATACGATGGACTTATTGATAAGTTTCTTGTTTGCGCTCATTTACTTCCGCGGCAAAATTACGAAAAAAAAACTTTTCTCACAAATTTTTCTCTCCTTATCACAATTTTTATGTGGTTAACGGACGGCGTTTGCTGTATTTTTCGTATCTTTGCAGCGATTTAGGTGTTTTTTCTAACAGATGTACGATATGCATAAACCCACCTGCGATAAAATGTCATGGTATAAGAGAG
>JAEETD010000096.1 GCA_016290175.1 Prevotella sp.
TTGCTGTAGATGCCGCGCATGGCGATGTTGATGTCGTCGTTACAGTCAATGATGTTCATACCGGGTACCTAGGTGGCCAGCACTTCCTGCAGGTTTTGTGCGCCGCAGTTACGGATCATATCCTCGTTGATAAGGGTGATGGGCACAGGCACCTCAGCCAACGACTCTGCCTGACTGGATGCAGTGGTGATTTTCGCCGTGAGACCCGAACGGAGGTTCTCCACCATATCGATAAACCGCTGCGGGTCTTGTGGCGAGGCAGAGTAGTAGGGGTCGGCATTCAGCAGATAACGGGTGGCTTGTTCTGCCTTCTCGGTCTCATCGAGTCCGAGCCAGCAGAGGGCCATCAGTCGGTAGGCACTCTCCTGTAGGTTTCTGCTGAAATTCTGTACGTTGCCTTGCAGCAGCAATAGTGCCTGTTCGATACGTCCGATGTCGTATTCGCTTTCCGCCTGGGCATAGATCTGTCGGGCGGTGTAATCCTGTCCTGAAACAGAGAGCGTCGTCAACAGGCATGCTATTATTATAATAAGGTGTCTTCTTGTGCTCATTTTCTGATGGGTATAGTGAACGTAAAGGTAGTGCCTTCGCCTTGAACCGATGTGAACGACAGGTGTCCGCTATGTTTGTTCTCGATGATGTCGCGGGTGATGCCCATGCCGAGTCCCGTGCCTTGTCCGGCGGGCTTGGTGGTGAAGAAGTTCTCGTAGATGCGCTGTTTCACCTCTTCGGACATTCCCTCACCGTTGTCAGAGATACTCACCAGAATATTGCCCTCTGCCGATGTCACCTTCACCGACACCTCGGGCGTAAAGCCTTCGCCCTGTATTTCCTGTTTCTTCCATACGGCATAGAAAGCGTTGTTAGTGATATTAATCACTGCACGGCTAAGGTCCTGGGGGATAGCCATCGTTATGGGCAGACCTGCTTCATATTCTTCGTGGATGCTTACGTTGAAGCCTTTGTGGTTGGCGCGCATAGCATGATACGACAGCCATACATACTCCTTCACGATTTTGGCGGCATCAGTGGGTAGGAATTCTCCTTCTTTGCCTCTCGATACGAGGAGGATTCCCTGGATGATGCTGATGGCACGTTCACCATGCTCCACGATCTTCATCATATTCTCCTTCAGGTCGGCAATGATATCGTCGATCTCCTCTTGGTCTTCTTTAGGGAGCTTGTCTTCATTGTCCTCTACAATCTCCGCGAGGTCTTTCAGCAGTTTGTCCGACATCTTGCTGAAGTTGATGACGAAGTTCAGGGGGTTCTGGATTTCGTGGGCAATGCCTGCACTCAGGACGCCTAAAGAGGCGAGCTTTTCCTGTTTATGGAGCTGTTCCTTTAACTGTTCGATCTGATCCATAGTGCTATGATCTTTTATAGGGAAGTGTAATGGTGAATTCTGTATACTTGTTCTTGACAGACTGGACGCTGATGTCTCCTCCGTGATTCTGCACGATCTCACGACTGAGATAGAGTCCAACGCCCGCAGCCTCACTAGTGGTCTTGGTGGTGAAGAAGGGGTCGAAGATCTTGTTGATGATGGTGTCCTCGATGCCGATACCATTGTCGTGGACGGTGATCTTCACCGCGTCGCCAGCGGCCTTCGACTGCAGCGTGATCTTAGGTTGATACGAGGTATTGGTAGCCTTTTTAACAACTGCATAGACGGCGTTGCCCAGCAGACTCATGATGGTCTTGCTCAGCTGCTCAGGATTACCGTTTATCTGCAGATGCGCTTCGGGCAGGTCGAACACCGTCTGGATATGGTGCTTGTCAATCTCTTTCTTGTAGTATGCTTGCAGCATCTCTTCATCCTGACGTATGACGGCGGTGAGATCCATCTCAACGATGCCGCCGGAACGGTCTTTCAGCATCTCCTCCATGGCTTTGAGCGTGCGCGTGGTATTCTGTCCGTGCTCGCTTACCTTCTGCAGGTTGCCACTGAGCATGTCGAGTACATCCATCGTGTCTTCGTAGTTGTCCTTGTCCATCCGCTCTTCCTCGTCTTCAACATTGGCCTTCACGTCCTTGATAAGACCTTCCGACAGCTTGGAGAAGTTGTTGATGTAGTTCAGCGGGTTCAGGATTCGGTCAATCAGACCTTGTGTCAGCTTACCCACGGTAGCCATCTTCTCCTGACGGATGAGCTCATGCTGGGCGGTATTCAGGTCGTCGAGGGCTTTCTCCAGGCTTTTCGACTTCTCTTCGATCTCGTCCTTCTGCTTGACAACCTCGGCCGTGCGTTCCTGAATCACGTTCTCCAGACGGATCTTGTCTTTCTCCAGTTTGCGCAGTCGCAGTTGGAAGAGCATATAGAAGAGGACCAGCAACAACAGCAGGTAAAGCAGATTCATGTACCACCTGTAATAAAATGGTGGATTGATGCGGAACTTGATGCTCGTAATGTCCGTGATGCGCTTCAGGGCGTCCTTGGCCTGTACGCTGAAAGTATAATTGCCTGGTTGGATATTGGTGAGACTGGCGTCCGTATCCTCCGACCATGCACTCCAGCTGCCATTGTTCAGACGATAGCGGTAAAGGGTATTCCCGTTCACTGGGGTATAGTCAATCGAGAACGTAATGCGTAGATCGTTATCCTCGTGACTGAGTTCTGGCAGTATCTCTGGCGCCTTTCCGAATCCGCCCCAGAGGATGCTGTCGCCAGCCAAGGTGACGGAGCGGATGGACAGCACAGGCTTTTTTTCAAAAGCCGGACCTTTTTCCGCGGGATTGATGATAGTCACTCCGTTGTCGGTACCCAGCCAGATCTTATTATCATGGATGAACAACGTACGAATGGCGGTTTCTTGCATAGGCGACAGCAACAGGTCGAGGTCGTGCAGCTGCTTGCCGTCCTTCCATCTGTAGAGCGACTTTCCTTCGCTGTTGGTCAGCCAAGTGACACCTGTCTCATCCTCGAAGGCGTAAAGCGGGTAGGGGAAGGGCTTGGTGGCCTCGGCACTGACAATTTCTATTTTTCCGCCCACTGGTACAATCGTCAACATTGTTTCCTCCTTGCTGTCGATCTTGTAAAGCTCAAAGTTTACTGACGATGGCTTTTTATACCAGACCGATCCATACATGCCTTGGGCCCAGATCGTACCTTCCGCATCTTTTTCCAGCTTCTTGACATTATCCAGACTGCAAACCTTTTTCCGCCCCTGGCCATTGCCCTGAATCTGATAGATGCCATTGGTCTCACCACAATAGATATAAGAGCCGTCGCAGACCAGCGAAAGGCAGGTTGTTGCCGTCAGATGGACTGCCTTGCCGTCAGGTGAAATGCGGTATACGCCGTCGGCGGTTGCTGCCAGAAGATCCTTGTCGTTCTTCTGCATATCCCAGCAAGCAAACCGGATGTCGGAAACCCGGACGAAGCGCAAGCCTTCCTGACGGAACAGACCGTCGTACGTGCCCACATACATTTTACCGTTGAACGCTTCTATCGACAATACGCTGCCTGACAGTCCCTCGTAGGAGGTGAAGCGGGAGTAGGCCGATGGTACCTGTACAGAGAATACACCTTTGGCGGTGGCTCCCCACACCTGTCCGCGATTGTCGTAAGACAGATAGATGATATCATTCGAACAGAGTCCGTTGGCATCGGAGATCGTATAGAGGTCTTCGCCCTTGTCATTACGGATGATAAGACCCACACCTTTCTTGAGAACCGCCGTATACCCATTGTCCAATGGCTCCTCTACAATGATATCTGACCTTACCACATCCTTGTCGCCTCTGATGACAGCATCGACATCCACCACATCGAGCATGCCGATCTGGAGTGATTTGATATCGGCAGTTTTCCAGATGCTGGCATCTTCACCGTCAACCTGATAGATGTTGCCGTTGTTGACGATAAACCGTACTTTTCCATCCATCTCGTAAACCTCGCTCACCTCTCCTTGGAAAAGGTTCGGCTTGCCGATGCGCTTAAGATAGACTTCACCATTGGCCTTATATTGGATCTTTCCAAAATAATTGTATCCGCCCACCCAGACTGTGTTGTCAGAAGTCCGCACGCAAACGGTTACGCGTGAAATGCCTGGTGTGTGGATGATCCGCCAGTCAGCATGATCATAATACATCAAGCCTTCGAAGTTGGCAATGAATACATTACCTTTTTCGTCGGTCTCCACATCGTAGTTCAGACTGTTGGCATGATAATCCTCCGCTGAGAAATTCCGGATAAAAGGTATTCCCTGTGCAGATGCATTGACGCTGGTGAACAGTGAACAGAGAATAGTGAATAGTGTGATCAGCACTTTCACAATCCGATTCAATTTATGATATAGTATCCTTATCTTCATAACTTTTCACTATTAACTATTCACTCTTCGATAAGAACGTCTCATATGGAATGCTCTGCCCGATGTAATAGTTCCATTCTTCGGTTGTAAGGTCGCGTGTGAGTTTCTTCTTGACCGATTCCACCATAATAGGCACAGAGATGTTGACAGCCGTCAGACCGCCTTTGGTATCGCCCATCCAGAAGGAGTTCTTAGTCGAGTCGAAGTTGAAGTGCATGATCCAGTTCTTTGTCTCTATGATGGTCATGGGTTCCACTTTTTCATTGTCTGTAATCCATAGGTTCACCTTTCCGTCATAGCTGGCTGAGAAGAGCCGTCGGCCGTTGAGCTTCATCTTCGAGACACGCGAACGGTGACCCAAAAGCTGCTGCTTTTTGCCATCCTTGAAGATGAGCCATATAGAACCGTCGCTCATGCCGTAGGCTTCGATACCGGTATTCTTCGATTCACAGTATGCTGTCACGAATCCTGGTACAGGCACATTCTCCGTCTCGATATTGTCGAGACCTTTCACCAGATGCATCTTCCCCTGATCATCGAAAAGGATGGGTAGGCTGCTTTTCCTTGAACCCTTGATGATGTGAAAGTTCAGCTGTTTGGTGCGTGTGACGATATTACGTCTCATGTCAAACAGTCCAAGACTGCTTTCACCGATAATCAGGAGGTTGTTCTCGCTGATGTCATGTAGTCGTATGGGGTGTTCTATCTTGTCGAGAGTGATGGTCTTGACCGTCTTGAGGTCTTCCTGTACGATGACCAGATGGCCGGAACGACTGATGGCATAGATACAGCCTGTGGCACGGTTGATGATGACATCGCGGAAGTCATAATCGCTGTTTTTGAAGAGCTCCTTTGTCTTGAGATGATCCTGTGTTCTCTCGCTCAGGATAATTTCGCCGTAGTTGCTCACGGAGACGAACCGGTTGTCCTCGCCAGGCAGATATTCCAGGTTCATCACGGCACCCGTATGTTCCGACCACGACATCACACTCTTGCTCGAACGCATAAGCGACTGGAAGACAGCAGGGTAGTAGATGTCACCCTTGTAACGCGTCGTGTAAAGATAGGAGGCATAGCTGAGCAGGTCGGCGACATCTTCATTGCCTGCCTGTGCCTGGATGGTGGAGATCGATCCCAGGGAACGTCCTAAGGCGATGTAGCTCAAGGTGTCTGCCTTTTGTTTCGACATCTCTGCCAATATCCTCTGGTGCTCGGCCATTTGTCGCTGGCTCTCTGCTATTTCCGATGCTTCAACAGCCTTCTTTTCCGAGGCTACGGCATTTCTCTCAGCAATGATGGCGTTCTGCCTCTCCAGTTCAGAGCGCAGACGCATCTCATTGGCCACCTTGGTCTGACGGAGGGCCTCCTCGCGCTTCTCATTGGAGATTTCTCGCTGCTCGTTGGCAATCTCCTCCATCTGTTTACTCACGCTTCTGTCGATAGCAGAACGCATCTCCTGCAGTCGCATGGCGGCCACCTGCTTCTCCAGGTCTTCTACCTTCTGGCGTTCAGCCTGCCAACCCAGAAACCCGACAGCCGTTGAACCACACAGCAGAAGTCCCGCAATTCCTGTTATGATGCCCTTCTTCTTCACCCTTTATTTCTCACTAAATCAGAGCCTCTTCAGTGCCAGTAGCGTGATGTCGTCGCTTTGTTCCTCACCGTCAGCGAAAGTTTTTACGTCGGCCTTGACGGTGTCAATGATTTCCTGACAGGTGAGTTTATTGCTTTGGCAAAGCAGCTTGCGCAACCGCTCATCGCCATATTCCTCTTCACGGGGGTTGATGGCTTCCGTCACACCGTCGGTATAAAGCAGGAGGGTGTCACCATGTTCCAGCTGCAGCGTTTCTTCCTGATACTCATAATCGCCAAAGATGCCGATAGCCATATTGCCTGTGACTGGCAGTTTCTCTGCGCTACCGTTCTGCTTCAATACATAGGGCGGGTTATGTCCTGCATTGGTATATTTCACCTCACCGGTCTTGATGTTATAGATGCCGTAGAACACGGTCACGAACATGTTGTTGACGGATTCCTTCTCCAGTAGTCCGTTCGAATAAGTGATGCATTCCGACGGACTGACGGCACGAATGCCCGTCGCACGGATCAATGTGCGGCTTACGGCCATGAAGATGGCGGCAGGTACACCCTTGCCGCTGACGTCGGCAATCACGAATCCGATGCAATCGTCGTCGATGCGGAAGAAATCATAGAAATCACCGCCCACATCCTTAGCGGCATTCATCGAGGCAGCGATGTCAAGCATATCGACGTTCTCCGGGAATGGGGGAAAAATGCGGGGTAGGATGGCCTGTTGGATTTCGCGGGCAACAGCCAAGTCACCCTTGATCGACTCCAGCTGGTTGTGCTCCTTCTGCATCTGCTTGATATAGGTAATCTGCTCGATGGCTTTCTCGATGGTCACACTCAAGTCGTCGAGGTCGATGGGCTTCGTGGCAAAGTCGAAGGCACCGTTGTTCATCGCCTGACGGATATTACCCATATCACCGTAGGCAGACACCATGATGCACTTCAAGGCCGGATTCTGCATCTCGTTGATTTTGGTCAGCAGCGTCAGACCATCCATCTCCGGCATGTTGATATCACTGAGAATGATGTCGAAGTCCTTTTCCTTCAGCAGCATGGTCAATGCCTCCAGTCCATTGTGGGCAAACTTGAACTCATATTCTCCTTTCCTGATCTTTCTACGGAAATACTGTGTCAAAAGCAATTCGAGATCGATCTCGTCGTCTACACTAAGAATCTTTACTGGCATATTATTATTTTATTTGATATGTATTTTCGGTTCTGTGATTTCCTTCCCACGGCAGAAACGGCGCACAATCTGGCGGTCGTCGCCCAGGTAGATATAGCGTTCCAGACGGTGGAGTAGGGAATAATGGTCGTGATTCAGGCCGCTGTCGTCAATGACGAGGGCGTCGAATTCATAGCCGGGTTCAAAGCTGCCTACACGGCCGAAAAAGCGTCCTGCCGACTTGGTGGCAATCCAGAAAGCCTCTGACAGACTGAGGAACTTGCGGTCGTGGTTCTGCTGATAGCACATCTTGCTCACCTGTATGGCATAGACCATCATTCGGAAAATATTCAGGTCGTGGCCACCGCTGATGTCGCTGCCCAGACCGACCTGGATACCCGCATCAAGGAACGTGCGGATGGGAGCCAGACCGGAGGCGATGTTCAGGTTCGATGTCGGACAGTGAGCCACCATCACACCCTGGCGCTTCATCAGCTCCAGTTCTTCGCCCTCGGTCCATACGCAGTGGGCCATCACGGTGGGCGTCTGTCCGAAGAGTCCGTAGCGGTAGTAGGCATCGCCGTAACCGGAGCTGTCTGGTTCCAGTTCAGCCACCATTGCTATCTCGTCCCTGTTTTCAGAGAGGTGCGACTGCACGGGCAACTGGTACTCTTTCGCAATCTCTCCACAGGCACGGAGCATTTCCGGCGTACACGACGGAATGAAGCGCGGTGTGATGATCGGACGCACCAGTTGTGGCAGCGCATCATTTTCCATCTTCCGTTTTCCATCATCCATCATCAGTGTCTTGTAGCCTGCTATCATGTCATCGACAGATTCCGAGAGTCCTTCGGGACAGTTGCGGTTCATTGCCACCTTTCCCACCAGGGCTCCCATGCCTGCCTCCTCGAAGATTTGCATCAGCCGTCGGGTGCTTTCAGTATGGATCGTAGCAAACACACTGGCGCGCATGGTGCCGAATCGCCACAGGTCGTGTACAAAACGTCTGTACATCCGCTCGGCATAGGTCTGGTCGGCAAATTTCATCTCCTCAGGAAAGGTGTAGCTCTGAAGCCAGGGTAGCAGTTCCAGATCCATCGCGATGCCCTGATTGCGGTA
>JAEETD010000097.1 GCA_016290175.1 Prevotella sp.
CAGTGTTATATCATCATAGGTTCGCGCTTTGGTCAGCTCTTCATGACGCTGGCTCCGCTATCCGCTGCGCTGATGGCTTGGGTGACATTAGGTCAGCAGATGAGGGCGATGAGTGTCGTCGCAATGCTGGTGACGCTTTTTGGTATCGGTATCTCCGTGCTCGGACGAGGTGAGCATCATAAGCTATCGCTGAAACTGCCTCTTAATGGAGTACTCTATGCGATCGGAGCAGCCGTCTGTCAAGGTGTGGGATTGGTGCTCAGCAAGATAGGTATGGACCATTACGATATGGCTGCATTGGCCGATTTGGGCGTACCTGAATGGCTGGTACCCTTCAGTGCCAACTTCTACCGTTGCATAGCTGGCGTTGTGGGGTTTTTACTATTGCTGTTTTATCGCGATGAAATGGGACATTTGCGTGAGGCAATGCACGATAAAAAGGGACTTTCTGTGGCAACGGCCACCACCATCTTCGGACCCTTCGTAGGGGTCGGATTTTCGCTGATGGCCGTGCAATACACCGCTGCTGGCATCGCATCTACGCTGATGGCAATGACGCCGATTATTATCCTCCTACCGTCCTATTGGCTCTTCCACGAGAAGATTACGTGGAAGGCGGTTGTAGGTGCTTTCATTTCCGTGATTGGCGTCAGCCTGTTCTTCCTTGAGTAAATTTTTAGGTGCGAAGGGCGTGTTTTTATCTGAATTTTCGTATCTTTGCAGCAGATATTTAAAAATGAACAGCTATGAATATTGGAGACAAGGCGACTGAGATATTGGGCAAAGACGAACAAGGGCGAGATATCCGTCTGAGTGATTATAAGGGGAAAAAACTGATGCTGTATTTTTATCCAAAGGATAATACTAGCGGGTGTACGGCTGAGGCTTTTTATTATCAATGAGGAGGGCATCATCGAACAAATCTTTGCTGGCAAACAGGTGAAGACCAAGGAACATGCAGAACAAATACTGAGCAAATGACACCCAAGGAATTACGAAACGAACGATTGGCGGAGCGGATGATCAAGCATCTGAAGCGACGCAACATGGAAGCTTTCTACTGCAAGACTGCAGAGGAGGCAGTGAAGAAAGTATCGGAACTGATCGCCGATGGTAGCAGTGTGACGTGGGGCGGGTCGATGACCATCCGCGATATGGGCATTCCTCAGGCGCTGAAGGAAAGAGGAACCCTCGAGGTGCTCGACCGTGATGAGGTGACCGACCGTGAGGAAGTGGTGAAGATCTATGAGCGCGCTTTTACGGCTGATGTCTATCTGTCGAGTGCCAATGCCATCAGCGAAGACGGTGTCATCGTGAATATCGATGGCAATGGTAATCGTGTGGCTGCCATCACCTGGGGACCGAAAAAGGTAATCTTTATCATAGGCTTGAACAAGGTGGCACAGACCGTTGAGGCAGCATTAGCACGCGCCCGTTCGACGGCTTCGCCTATTAATGCAGCCCGCTTCGATATCAAAACACCTTGTCAGACTGATGGCGTCTGCCACAACTGCAACTCGCCTGAGAGCATCTGTAATTATGTTCATTTCCTGCGCAATTCGCCCCGCGGAAAGCATGTGGTCGTGTTGGTGGGCGAAAATTGGGGATATTAAGATTATGTGGGATGGATATCAAGGATAAGATTACGGAGCAGCCTTCACGCTTCGACCATCTGGAACAGATGTCGGTAGCCGAGTTGTTACAGCACATCAACGAGGAGGATGCTGAGGTGGCCGAGGCCGTCAGACAGGCCATCCCGCAGATAGAGCCTTTTGTGGAGGCTGTAGAGGAGCGGATGAAGCGAGGAGGCCGACTCTTCTATATCGGGGCCGGTACCAGTGGACGGTTGGGTGTCTTGGATGCCAGCGAGTTGCCGCCTACCTTTGGAGTGCCCGATACGTGGGTGATAGGACTCATCGCGGGTGGTGATCAGGCTTTGCGTCATGCTGTTGAGAAGGCGGAGGATATCCCTGAGCAAGGTTGGAAGGATCTGCTTGCTTATCATCCCACCGCAGATGATGTCGTACTTGGTATCGCAGCTTCAGGCACGACTCCTTATGTGCTTGGCGCTATTCAGGGTGCCCGTCAGAACGGCCTATTGACGGGCTGTATCACCAGCAACCATCATACGCCTTTGGCTCAGGCAGCAGAGTATCCCATTGAGACCATTGTGGGTCCGGAGTTCGTCACGGGTTCCAGCCGCATGAAGAGCGGTACGGCCCAGAAGATGGTGCTGAATATGATATCTACTTCATTGATGATACGACTGGGTCGCGTAGAAGGCAATCGGATGGTCAAAATGCAGTTGACGAATGCCAAATTGGTGGATCGTGGTACGCGGATGCTTCAGGATATGCTGGGATTGAGTTATGATGAGGCTCAGGAGCGACTGTTGGAGGCTGGCAGTGTGGATGGAGCCTGCCAGTAAAAAAAAGCGTGCGGCAGCAAATTTTTCACTTTTCACTTTCCACTTTTCACTTTTTTTTGTATCTTTGCAACGTTTTAAAGCTTTAAAGACCAATAGTTATGTCATCAGTAGAGATTAGGAAGGTAACAGACAAGAAGAGTCTGGCGGCCTTCATTGACTTCCATTATGACTTGTACAAGGGCAGTCCCTATGATGCGCCCAACTTATACAGCGACGAGGTCCATACGCTGAGCAAGGATAAGAATGCTGCCTTCGAATTCTGCGAGGCGGAGTATTTCATGGCCTATAAAGACGGTAAGCTCGTAGGACGTATTGCAGGTATTATCAATAAGAGAGCCAACGAGAAATGGGAGCGTAAGAGCGTTCGCTTCGGATGGGTCGACTTCATCGACGACATCGAGGTGAGCCGCGCCCTCTTTCAGGCTGTTGAGGACTGGGGCCGCCAGAAGGGTATGACAGAGATCGTCGGTCCCCTCGGCTTTACTGATATGGATCCTGAGGGTATGCTCATCGAGGGCTTCGAGGAGCTGGGTACGATGGCCACCATCTATAATTACCCCTATTATCCTCAGCATATCGAACAACTTGGTGGTTGGGAGAAAGACAACGACTATCTGGAGTTCAAGCTGATCGTGCCTCAGGGCGGGGTGCCAGAGAAGTATCAGAAGATAGCCGAGATGGTCATGAAGCGATATAACCTGCATCCGATGCACCCTAAGCGCAGCCAGGTGTTCGGCGAGGAGCAGATTGGTCGCAAGGTGCTCAATGTGGTCAACAAGAGTTTTGGCCATCTTTATGGCTACTCACAGATGACAGAGGCGCAGATCGATGAATATCTGAAGATGTATTTCCCTATGCTCGACATGAATCTGATCTGTCTCATTGAAGACTGGAACACGCCCAATCATGATATCATTGGTGTAGGCATCTCCATTACTTCGATGACCCGCGCCCTGCAGAAGTGTCGCAGAGGACGCCTTTGGCCCTTCGGCTGGTGGCATTGTCTGCGCGCGCTGAAGTTCCGTAAGGCTGAGTGTGTCGATATGATGTTGGTGGGCATCCTGCCCGAGTATCAGCAGAAAGGCGCCAACGCCCTATTGTTCTATGACCTTATCCCCTGGTATCAGAAGTATGGTTTCAAATGGGGCGAGACCAATGTGGAGATGGAGACCAACAATCAGGTACAGAGTCAGTGGAAATACCTCGACCACCAGCAGCACAAGCGTCGCCGTTGTTTCAGAAAATCACTATAACTAAACCAATAAAATGGCAGAAGAGAATAACATCAACCTTGAAGAGAACGTCATATACGATGACGATAATATCCGCACTTTAACAGGCCTTGAGCATATTCGTTTACGCCCAGGTATGTATATCGGACGATTGGGCGACGGTGCATCCCCAGAAGACGGTATCTATGTCCTGCTGAAAGAGGTCTTCGACAACTCCATCGACGAGTTCAAGATGAAGGCAGGCGACCGTATCGAGGTGAATATCGAGGACAATCACCGCATCTCTGTACGCGACTATGGCCGAGGCATCCCCCAAGGCAAGCTCATCGATAGCGTCAGCATCCTGAACACCAGCGGAAAGTTCGATTCGAAGGCCTTTAAGAAGTCTATCGGACTGAATGGCGTGGGTGTGAAGGCCGTGAATGCGCTGAGTTCTCATTTCGAGGTGCACAGCTATCGCGATGGCAAGGTGCGTAAGGCCACTTTCGAGTGTGGCAAGCTGACCAGCGATGTTACTGAGCCCACACAGGATGAGAACGGCACCTATATCTATTTCGAACCTGATGCAACGATGTTCCACAACTATCAGTTCCACGATGAGATTGTGGAGAACATGCTGCGCAACTATACCTATCTGAACACTGGCCTGATCATCATGTATAATGGTCGCCGCATCCTCTCGCGTCACGGACTGGAGGATCTGTTGAAGGATCGCATGACCAGCGATGCCCTCTATCCCATCATCCACTTGCAGGGCGATGACATCGAGATTGCCTTTACCCATGCCAATCAGTATGGCGAGGAGTATTATTCCTTCGTCAACGGCCAGCATACCACTCAGGGCGGAACCCATCAGAGTGCTTTCAAGGAGCACATCGCTCGCACCATCAAGGAGTTTTTCAATAAATACGAATACGGCGATATCCGCACGGGTATTGTTGCTGCCATCTCTATCAATGTAGAGGAACCCATCTTCGAGAGCCAGACCAAGATCAAACTTGGTTCTACGGTGATGTCGCCAGAGGGTGTCAGCATTAACAAATATGTGGGCGACTTTATCAAGCAGGAAGTCGACAACTACTTGCATATTCATAGTGATGTGGCTGAGGTGCTGGAGAATAAAATCAAGGAGAGCGAGCGCGACCGTAAGGCGATGGCTGGTGTCACCAAGCTGGCGCGTGAGAGGGCCAAGAAGGCCAATCTGCATAATCGCAAACTGCGCGACTGCCGTATCCATTTCAGCGATGTGAAGGACGAGCGCAAGGAAGAGTCGAGCATCTTCATCACTGAGGGAGACTCTGCCAGCGGAAGCATCACCAAGAGCCGTGATGTAAACACACAGGCGGTCTTCTCTTTGCGAGGCAAGCCCCTCAACTGTTTCGGCCTTACTAAGAAGGTGGTCTACGAGAACGAGGAGTTCAATCTGTTGCAGGCAGCGCTCGATATCGAGGAAGGGCTCGATGGCCTGCGCTATAACAAGGTGATTGTGGCTACTGATGCCGATGTCGACGGTATGCATATCCGTCTGCTCATCATCACCTTCTTCCTGCAGTTCTTCCCGGAGCTCATCAAGAAGGGCCACGTCTATGTGCTGCAGACCCCGCTTTTCCGCGTCCGCAACCGTCGCACGAAGATTAAAAACAAGCAGGTTATTGCTGAGGCTGATTCTAAAGCGGATAAAAAGAGCGATTTCATCACCCGTTACTGCTATAGTGAGGAGGAGCGTATAAACGCCATTAGCGAACTGGGACCTGATCCTGAGATTACCCGATTCAAAGGTCTTGGTGAGATTTCGCCAGAGGAATTTGCCGGTTTCATTGGTCCTGATATCCGTCTGGAACAGGTAACTCTCCATAAGACAGACCAAGTGCAAAAACTTCTCGAATACTATATGGGCAAGAATACGATGGAGCGTCAGAACTTCATCATCGATAACCTCGTCATTGAGGAAGACCGCCCAGAGGAGGATGTTTACGAATAAATCCAATAAACAGATATGATTATGGCTAGAAACCACGTGTTAGCGATGTTAGTTATCGCTGGTGCTGCAGTTCTTGGTAGCTGCACGCAACAGAAGGGAGAGACCATCACCCTTCAGGTAAAAACCCAGTATGGCGTTCTCGAAGGATTCGAAGAGGACGGTGTGAAGAAATTCCTGGGCGTTCCCTTCGCTCAGGCTCCTGTCGGCGAGCTCCGTTGGAAGGCTCCCCAGCCTGTTCAGGCTTGGGAGGGTGTGCGCGAAGCCAAGCAGTTTGGCGACGATCCCATGCAGCTCGACGTCTTCGGCGATATGGCGTTCCGCGGCTCTGGCCGTAGCGAGGATTGTCTCTATCTGAACATCTGGACCACCGCAGCCACAACGGCCGATGCGCTGCCTGTGCTGATTTATTTCAATGGCGGCGGACTGATGGCAGGCTCTGGCAGCGAACCCCGTTATGATGGCTCTTCCATTGCCAAGGAGGGCGTTATCGGTGTGACGGCCAACTATCGTGAGGGTGTGTTCGGCTTCTTTGCCCATCCCGACCTCACCGCAGCTTCCGACTATAAGGGCAGCGGCAACTACGGATTCCTCGACCAGGTGGCTGCTATCAAGTGGGTGAAAGAGAATATCGCAGCCTTTGGTGGCAATCCTGACAAGATCACCATCGTAGGCGAATCGGCTGGCTCTTTCTCAGTATCGCTCCTGATGTGCTCGCCCCTCTCCAAGAACCTGATTGCTGGCGCGATGCTTTCTTCAGGTGCAGAGGTATTGCCCTATCAGCCCTCTTCCCAGACCGATGCCGACGCTGCCGGCGCAGAACTCCTGAAACAGGCTGGTATCGCCAGTCTGGCTGATGCGATGGCATTGAATGCTGATTCCCTCCAGAAGCTTCTTCCGCCCAGAGGAATGGCCAACGTGGTGCTCGATGGCTACTTTATGACCGAGAGTGCCGATGCTGTGTTCGAGAAGAACGAGCAGGCCCAGGTGCCGCTGCTCGCAGGCTGGAACTCGCTCGAGGCCCATCCCATGCAGGCAATCCAAGGTCAGGCGCCAACCCTGCAGAATTATAAGAACGCTCTGAAGCCGCAGTTCGGCGATATGACCGATGAGATCTTCAAGGCCTATGGCATCGAGACCGATGAGGACGTGATGAACCAGAAGGGCTTCGACCTCGTTTCCGACCTCTTCACAGGCTTCCCCACATGGAAGGTCTGTGACTATCATGCCAAGTCCGGTCTGCCCGTTTATCGCTACCATTATATGCACCCACGTCCCCAGCAGTCAGAGAAGATGGGCGACAAGGTGGCTGCTCTTGCTGGAGGTGTGCGCGAGAAGACTGAGGAAGAGAAGCAGGCCGAGCAGCCTCAGATCGCTCCAGGTGCTGTTCATTCTGCCGATATCGAGTATGCTATGGGAACCCTCGACACCAATGAGTACTACGACTGGCAGGACGAGGACTATGCCATCTCGAAGCTTTTCCTGACCTACTATGCCAACTTCTGCAAGACGGGCAATCCCAATAGCGAAGGCTTACCTCAGTGGACGGCCATCACCAAGGAGAATCTCGATGCAGCACCTGTGATGAAGATCGACGTAGAATCCAAGGAGGTCGCCTCTCCTGAACGTGAGAACGCCTACCGCACCCTCGAGAAATTCTACAAAAGCAAGAAATAGTTGCCTTTTGGGGGGCAGCAGGGGCAGCAATTTCCTACGACCGTGAAAAATAAATCCCTAAATCGCTGAATTGCAATTCACATGATTTAGGGATTTATTTTTTATTATTCCATGTTTTTCCTGCCCCTGCTGCCCCCTTCCTGAAGGTCAATGCCTTCTACCCTTACACTAAACACCCTCTAGTGTCATACTAAAGCCCCTCTAGTGTCGGGGTAAAATTACACAGTAAGCGCTCCAGCTCTGCTGGCTTGCTACCGTAGGGACGCAAGAACTGATCCTTTGTGTACTCGCTGAAGACGGGAGCCGCTTAAAACGCTGGCGATGTCCTTATGGTTTCAGTTACAAATCGAAGAGATATAAAAAATCCTGCGCCCTGCTTTAGTCACGTCTGCGAACAAGATACATCGCGACGACCCTCTACTTTCAGGACGAGTACGCACAAGAAATTCTTAAAAAACCAAGACCGCAAAGATTTTGGAATGACTTTTAAATATTTTTTGCGAATACACAGTAGGGTCGGTTCCTACTGTGTATTTGATCCCGCTAGTTTCTTCTGTCCTTGGAGAATGTACACAGTAGGGTCGGTTCCTACTGTGTACTCACTGTTGAGTTTATACGAAGTGTCATTTCCCCAAACTCTGCCGATGATGAGCGTATAATTGCTGAAATCCACATCGGGCAACTCTTTTGTTCCCATATAGGCATCCTGAAATTCCTGACGGCTGTT
>JAEETD010000001.1 GCA_016290175.1 Prevotella sp.
ATTCAAGACTGAGATTACAGCCGACAACGACCTTCTGAAACGCTTCGATGATTTACTGAAACACTATTACAGCGAAGGACGGCAGCGCAAGCTCGGCCTGCCCACCGTCCGCTATTGTGCTCAGGAGCTGTTCCTTTCGCCTAACTACTTCGGCGACCTTATCCGTCAGGCTACAGGCGAGACAGCCACAGCCATCATCCGCAACTTCGTGATGCAACGAGCCACCGCCTACCTTCACGACGGAAAAACCATCTCAGAAACTTCTGAACTCCTCGGCTTTGAATATCCGCAACATTTTACTCGTGTATTCAAAAAACACTTCGGTCTCACTCCCAGCGAGTTTCTACGAAAATGAGAAACGAAGTGTCTCTCTTCGGACATAATGGAGTTTGTCGAATTATATCCAGTTATTAAAATATTTACTGCCGAAATGACTTTCATAGTTGTTTTGCGAAAATTTAGAAAAACTCCGTCGATTTGCAGAAAACTTACATTTAGGCGAGTTTTCTTTCTATACCACAGAAGTTAACTCAAAATGAAATGTTTTTCATGAAAACGTTTTTCAGCCAAAAGGAAAGGGGAATGAGAAGGGGAGAGTATAAATTGGTTCGTCTTCAGTAAAAAGAAAAATGTGATTTTTAGGAAACACAAGTCGATTCATTCTGCATAGTTTTGGTTTACGTTTATTCATGTATAGATACTTGCAATTCTAAACTTAAAGGCTAAACCTTCAATCTCCAGATTTGGGTTTACAATACCTTATTATATATATAAGAACATCTAAACTTAAACCTAAACTTATGGCATTGAATTCCATCCATTTTTCTTTTAATCGAAAGAAGATTTTGGTAACAAGATGTGGTTTATGCCTTAATTTATATTAAAAACAAACACGTTCTGCAAGAAAAACGTGCAAAACGACCGTAATGTCATGAGAAAACATTAATTTTGCAAGCAAAATTTGCAGAACGTGCGTAAAAGTCGTAATGCGATGAGTGTTCTAACAATTAGTGTTTAACAACTAAAATATCGAAATAAGTAGCCGAAGTGGCAAAAATGGACAGATATTTTGAGGAAATGGGGTGCAGAATGTGCAGTACATGCTCATAATGTTTCCCAAATGTTTCCCAGATTCGCCGTAATGTGCTGATAATCAGTTTCTGTTAGCCGCCGCGCAGGCTGCTGTAGAGGAATGATCGCAACTTGCTGATTATGAAAAAGATGGGCGCAACTCTTTAGTGTAGTTGCACCCATTTTAGATACTTACAAAACTATATTATTCGTCATGTCATTCCTGACCCGCATCTATCCGTTTAAGCAGAGCAACCACTTGTTGAGAGACAGTATCGTTTACGGTGTCCTTATCTGGGCGATACTCTATCTGTTGCAACCCTTTGGATTCAGCATGTATCGTGGCAATAAATGCCTGATAGCTGCGATATTCGGGCTTGTCACTACGTGTTGTATTGCTCTCTATGGATGGGCTGTCTCCAAGCGTTTGCCCCAATATGTGAAACCTTGGCGCATCTGGCATGAGGGGTGCACAGTGCTTGGTCAGATAATCTTCATTGCCATTGGTAATTTTCTCCTGTTCTCCTTTATCTTCCGTTTCCCCATCACGCTTGAGTTTTTCCTCCTGTTTTTGTATTGGACGGTGATTATCGGCATTTTCATGACTGCTATGACCATCGGCATCGAATACAACCGGAGCCTGAGAGAACAGATGGAGGCGCTATTGAACAACACGACTGAAGAGCAAAAGGACATCTTGATAACCATCCATGATACCAATGTCCGTGGTAACGACCTCACGGTTCCCATCAATAGCCTGCTCTATATCGAGGCGCAGAAGAATAACGTTTCTGTCTGTTATCTGAAAGACGGCAAGTCCACCTATATGGAGGTTCACACGACACTGACTGCCGTGACAGAAGAACTCAAGGACTATGATAATATCTTCCAATGCCATCGCTCGTTTGTGGTTAATGTGAATAATATCACATCTGCACGCGGCAACTCCAATGGCTATCAGTTGAGGTTGGGTAACTGTCTCCAGAGCATTCCCGTTTCCCGCTCATATGTACCCCGGCTCAAGTCTTTTATAGCTTAGTCATTTGTCCTCGGACTTAGTCATTCGTCATTTAGCATAGCTTTCCGTCAGCATTTCTAGCTGTCTGTCAGCAGAATTTGGAGCATTCAGATTCTTGCCGTACATTTGCGGCATGAAACATCGGATTGCACATATCGTTTTACTGCTGATGACTGTCTGTGAGCTGACAGCACAGACCATCGTTTCCGGCATTGTCAGCGACGGGAAGGAACCCCTCGCGGGAGCCAACGTATTTATAATAGGTACGATCGACGGATGCCTCACGGATTCCCTCGGACGATTCTCGTTTACAACATCTGTGACAGGCGAGGCCACCCTCAAGGCCACCTTCATCGGTTATGAGGACCATATGCAGACTGCTGATATCAGCCAGTTGCATGGTCTTTCCATCCGGATGCATGAGTACGCCACAACTATCAACGAAGTGGTGGTGACAGCCAGTACCTTCAGCTTCGGCAAGAGTGAGAACTTCAAGACGATGGATGCACTTGACGTGGTAATGGCGGGCAACTCGTGTGGTGACATTGTGGCGGCCTTGCAGACACTGCCGGGTACGCAGAAGGTCGGGGAGAACGGCAAACTCTATGTGCGTGGTGGTGAGAGTGAGGAGTGCCAGACGTTTATCAACGGCATGCATGTGCTCGTGCCTTATAGCACCGAGACGGAAAACTCTGCCGTGCGTGGACGCTTCTCGCCGTTCCTTTTCAAAGGCATCAACTTCTCATTGGGCGGCTATAGCGGCGAATATGGTCAGGCCCTTTCATCTGTACTCCCCATGGAGACCACCGATGCTGCTACGAGTGATAAGTTCGGTGTGAGTGCATCGCTCGTAGACTGGAACATTGGCGGTACAAAGGCTTATAAGAACAGCAGTCTGTCGTTTAATGCCGCCCTGACGAGCATGGGACTGTATGATCGTTTGTTCACGCAACGGCAGGACTTCACCCGTCCTTATCGCAAACTGTCGGGGGAGGCACAATATAAGAAGGAGTTCAGTGCCTCGAGTGTTTTAAAGTCGTATGTGGGTTACGACCTGACATCCGTAGGACAGCATATTGACGGACGCCATCTATCGCTCAAAGAACACAATATCTACGCGAACGTCACGCACAAGGCTGGAATAGAACGTGGCCTTACGCTTATGACGGGTATCGCCAACTCTTCTGTTTTCAATAACATTGATGATGCGCGGATAGCAGGCGACCATTATCACAACTTCCGTAATGAGGTCCATCTGAAGGCAGAAGTGCGCAAAGTATGCTCTAACGCATTGAAGTTGTCGGCAGGTGCTGAGGACTACATCCGTAACAGTACATTGACTTATGAGACCTCACATTATCAACTTGACTACAACATCCTCGCTGCCCATGTCGATGCTCAGTGGCGTATCATTCCCCGTGTTTTCCTTCATATGTCGGCACGTGCAGAACTGATGAATTCTCACTGGCTCCTGATGCCAAGGGCGACGTTGAGTTATATTCCCAATAAGTGCTTGCAATTCTCATTAGTGGCAGGCCGGTATAGTCAGACTCCGGAGGATGACTGCCTGGCGCAGAGTCTGAACTCGCTGAGCCAAAGCACCGCCGATCATGCCATCCTTTCGATGCAATACAAATCCAACACTACGCTGCTGCGTATTGAACCCTATTGGAAGAAATACCATCATCTGCCGCTCTTGGAACAGGGTCTTTATCAGCCTAATGGCTACGGTATGAGCCGAGGCGTGGATGTCTTTGTGGAAGACCACTCTCTCCTCAAAAATCTGACAACCACGTTCTCTTATTCGTTCAACGACTCTGAACGGCTTTATCTCGACTATACCGATCTGTGGACGCCCGATTTCGCCTCACGTCACAACCTAAGGCTGACGGCTAAGTTCTCTATTGGCAAAACCATTATCGGCCTGGCTGGATCCTATACCAGCGGACGCCATTTCCCAACAGGTACCACACCGCATTACAACAGCGTGGACATGAACCTCACTTATCTGATGAGTCCTAAGGTTATCATCTATACCTCACTGAATAACATCTTCGGTCGCACCAACATCTTCCGATACGACGCTACCGGTCATCCGGTCACAGCCTCCCGCGACCGTTTCCTGTACATTGGCATATTTGTTTCACTTAAAAATACTAAAGCTTATGACATTTCAAATTTTTAATGGTATTCTTAACCATCGTGTGTTCGTAATCGCCCTCTTTGTGATGGCATCAGTCAGTATCCATGCCCAGCAGTCTTCACAAGAGGACATGCTTAACCTTGTTGCCAAACTCAAGCGTATCGAGGCCATGCAGCCTGACAGCGTGCAGCCTAAATATCAGCTTGCCCTGCAGAGTCTTTCGTTCGCAGTGACTTATCCACATGCTCCGCAGACGGAAAACATGATAGCTGAGGCTGAACAGACTATCTTACAATTGTCTGAGATGAAGGCTGCCGCCCCCTCGGATATCTGTACTCTTCGTGGTTTCCTCTACATGGTGCGTATTGTGCAGAACCCTGCCCAGAACGGCCAGCGTTACTATCTCGATGTGATGCAGAACTATGAAAAAGCCCTGAAACTCAACCCTGAAAACCAACTTGCCAAACAGCTCCAGCAGAAGTTCTATGAAGGAATGAAACATGCCACATCATCCTCTATGCCATAAGACAGAGAACAGGTCTAGACATTTCCTAAATAGACGTATGTGATGCCCTCCTCTTCGGCTACGTGCTTTGCGGCTCGTAGTGTCTGAAGGGGTGTGGGCGGAATGTCCTGCATATGGTAGCGTGGAAAGAAACGGCTGAAATGGAGTGGGGCATCGGCAAGACCGTTGGATACGAGCCAGTGGCACATCCGACGAATCATATCCATATCATCGTTGATGCCAGGGATGACCAGGTTGGTGAGCTCTACCCAAACGCCGGCTTGCTTCATGGCGAGGATAGTGTCGAGAACGGGTTGGAGATGACAGCCACTGACACGACGGTAGATATCGTCGCTGAAGGATTTCAGGTCGATATTGGCAGCATCGAGGTAGGGTAGCAGATCCTTTAGCGGCTCCTGACAGACATAGCCCGCTGTGACGAGGATATTCCAAAGGCCTGCCTTATGGGCCAGACGTGCGCAGTCGGTGATGTATTCGATGTAGGTGAGGGGTTCGGTGTAGGTGTAGGCGATGCCGGGGCAATGGTGCTTCTTACAGAGGGTGATGATGTCTTCGGGTGTCAGTTCGTAGTAGTTGACATCTGCAGGAGAGACTTGCGAGATATCGTGGTTCTGACAATGCTGACAGCTGAGGTTGCAGCCTGTACAGGCTATGGAGAGGCATGTGGTGCCAGGATGGAAATGGTAGAGGGGCTTCTTCTCGATGGGGTCGATGGCTAGTGCACAAGGCTTGCCGTAGACCTCGCTGACAAGTACACCTCCCAGGTTCCTACGGCTGCGACAGATGCCTGTTTTGCTGTCGGCGATATGACAGTGGTGCGGACAGAGCCGGCATTCAATCTTTCCGTCCTCCAAAAGCTGATAATAGCGGCACTCCATCAGAACACGATAGCTTCGTAGACATAGAGTTCTGCATCCTTCCATCCGTTCCAGCCGAGTCCGGCCTTGTCCTGCGAGCAATGACTGACAAACTCTTCCTTTGTCCAGTTCACCTCGTCGGCCACCTGCGGCAGGAATGTGCCACTGCGGTAGCCCTTGCGGATGTAGATGCCGTGACGGTGAAGTTCGAACTCATCGAGGCTGTGGATGCGGCGCATGGGTGTGAGTACAGAGATCTCTATCTCAAGGTCGTCGAGCTCGTCACGGGTGACTGGCATGAAGCGCGGGTCTTGGAAGGCAGCGGCACGCGCCATCTCAGTTACGATCTCATACAGGGGATAGTCCTCGCCGAAGTGTCCGATGCAGCCACGTAGGCGTCCCTTCTTGTGGAGCGACACAAATGCACCGCATTTGGCTTGCAGAGAAGATGGACAAGAGTGAGACTGTGTGATGGGTTTGCCGTCGAGAGAGTCCTTAATGCTATTGAGGGCAATTTCCTTCAGCAACTTCTTGTCTGAATCAGAGAGGGTGAAACTCGTACTGTCCTTGGGAAGGAAGGCGAACGAATGATAGCCCACTACGCGAGAATGATCACCGCTTATGTCGCCTGAGTTCTGGTACAACAGATGATTTATTTCATATTGGTTGTCTAGCATCAGCATCAGTGTGATGATGGCGAACTGTCCGCATGCACTCGTCTGTAGGTTGCGCTTGCCGCTGCGGGCGTTTTTTTCGATGGTGGCGATGAACTCCTCTACGTTGCCTGTCTCTATGGCCTTGCCTGTACGGGCATCTACTTCATAAGCATCGTCGTAAGTGGGGTAGTGCGAAAAGTCACTGCTGATGATAAAAAGGTTATCGTCAGTGAAAAACGGCTTCAGCACCTCAGCCATCAGCTTCAGCTTTTCGTAGTCGTTGGTACTGATGATGATTGGTACTATCGGGGGCATGTCCTCGCCAAACCTCCTTTGCAGGAACGGCAGCTGAACTTCAAGGCAATGTTCCCGGTCGTGAGCCTCGGGACGATAGAAAAACGCACTGTCATTCTGTGTCAGTTTGAGGCAGGTTTCATGGTCTACCTTCACATTGCCCAGTGGCGTGGCATAATAGTCTGCCTCAGTATTCACAGAAGCACCGTCAAGCCATTCGTGATGACTCGGTCCTAACAGGAATATCCGCTTGTATTCTTTCTTGGGGTCTAGCGTCATATACGCCGATGCTGCTACGTTACCCGAGTAATAATACCCGGCATGAGGTACGATGAGCGCCCTTACATTATTATATTTAGTCTGCCCGCTATGATTTGCCAGGAAACTGTCCACTTCCAGGCCCAGTTCCTTAGCATCTCCTGTATAAAACCGGTTCGCCTGCGTGGCAGGTCTCACCACAGGAGCCTTTGTCTGTCCGTCGCAAGAATTAAACATCATCATTGTCGTTATGATTATTGTCAGTATTTTCATTACTGTCATTATTGTTGCAAATTTGCTGCAAATATAGCAAAAAGTAGAATAAGCCACACCAATTACTCACTTAAGTTAATCTTTTTTATATTATTTCTTTGGTACTTACAGATATTATTCGTATCTTTGTGGCAAATTAATTACAATTATATCGTTATAGCTTATGAAACGATTTATACTTATCCTATTTTCGGCTTGCTTTGTGATGACCGGTTGGGCAGAGCAGATTACCCGCGAGCAGGCCCTTCGCCAGGCACAGTCTTTTTTCAGTCAGAATGGTAAGGGAGGTCCTCTCGTAGCGGCTGAAACAGTTATGTCTAAAGCGCGTAAACGTAGTCAGCAGGTGCCTGATTATTACTACGTCTTTAATGCTGGTGAGGATCAAGGCTATGTCATTGTCAGTGGTGATGACCGTACGGCACCGATTCTGGGTTATTCTTACCATGGATCATTTGATGTTGACAAGATTCCATGTAATATGGCCGCGTGGTTGCAAGGTTACGCAGATCAGATAAAGTACATTCAGGAACATCCTGAGGTGGCTGTTACCCGTGGTGATGTGCCTACCCATGATAACGTTGCACCGCTGATTTCCACGACATGGGGTCAGAATGCACCTTATAACAATTTGCTGCCTTCTTTAGGTGGCCGTAAGTGTGTGACGGGCTGTGGCGCTACGGCGATGGCGCAAATAATGAACTATCATGGTGCCCCGTCAAGTTGTCCGACCATTCCTGGCTATACTACTGAAACACATGGTATTATATGTAATACTCTGCCTGCGACGACATTTAACTGGGGCAATATGAGTTCGCCTGCAGAAGTGGCCAAGCTGATGCAGTATTGCGCTTATGCCCTGAAGGCAGACCTTGATCCCGACGGCACTTCGGCCTATGATAATATGATCGTTGATGCTCTGAAGGGCTATTTCGGTTATGGCAGTGGCGTGCAAGAGGCTTACCATTCTACGTATAAGGAGACCGACTGGGACATGCTGATCTATAACGAGATCGCCAACAGACGTCCTGTCATCTTGTGTGGACAGTCGCCGATAGCAGGAGGACACTTCTTCATCTTGCATGGCTATACGGCCGTCGGCAGTGTAGGCTATTACACCGTGAATTGGGGATGGGACGGCTTTGAAGACGGCAATTTTCTGCTCGGTGCGATGGATCCTCCATCGGTAGGTGCGGGCTTTAATGATCGCCAGGCGGTGATTATTGGTATATCTACATCGGATGTCACACCGTATCAGGTGACAGAGACCGTGGCGCTGACAACGGTGGAATTAACGTTGAAAGATGGTCAGAAAGAATATACCATACCCTCAGGCTATAAACAGTTCGGCCCTGTTACTATCAATTATGCAGTAACACATAGCCTGACGCGTAGCTATGATATCGAGATGAACTATATGATCTATAAGGACGGCGTATTCCTGGAGATGCTGCGGTCGGGCAATCAGCAATTTACAGGCTTTGGCCCTAATGGCGTATGGTCAGGATCGATTATCATATATTTACCTACATGGGACGGTACTAATTTCGGACAGGCATTCGCTACACCTGGAACTTATAAGATTGTTCCTGTATCGCGCGAGAGCGGATCTTCCGAATGGCATGAGAATGTCGGCAGCGATAAGTATTACCTGACAGGTGTGGTCTCGTCGGATATGAAGTTGACGATGTATGAGGGAGCTGTGCCGGGCTCAGACCCGACACTAGGACCTGAGGTGACACAAGCTGATCTGGATGAACTGGCTGCCCTCTATACAGCACAGAAGAATGCCATCAATGAAAAAAAGACTGCTCTGGCATCCAATGATTCGAAGCTGAATGCTATTTCACAGACGCTGACGCTGAAGAAAACGGCCATAGACGGGACGGCCAGTAAAATCAATACAGTAAAGAATAAGTTGAATAGTGATTATCTGACCGCAACGCAGAAATCATCCTATACCACGCAGTTGCAGACACTAGAGAAAAAGTTGGCTACACTGACTTCACAGTATGACGCTGCCAAACAGGAGCTGACGACGCTACAGAACAAGAGTGCTGCGCTGGCTACAACACTCAATACCTTGCTTAACACCTTGAATAGTGAGGCGGCAGCAGTAGCAGCTATTACGACGAAGGCAGCCCTGGATGCCTCGAAGGCGAAGGTGGCAGATATCACCACACAGCAGAATGGCTGCAATGTGTCGGCAGAAACCACCAAGATATCGGCTTTGGAGACCACGGTGTCCAGCCTCTCTGTGGCGGGAATAGAATCAGACCTGACATCTGTTGATACAAATATCGATAATGATATCACAATTGCCAAGCAGGCTGAACAGGATGAGAAAGACAAGGAAGCTAAGGAGAAGGAGCTGAAGGCTGCCAAACAGGAACTCACGGCGGCCTACGATAATATGGAAAAAGAAGTGGCAGCCAAGCTGGACGCTTTAGCCGCTAACAAGAAGACCATTACTGCCCTCGAAACTGCCATTAAGTCAGCCCAGGCTGCCATTGACCCTGTGGAAAAGAAGATAGCAGCCATCAAGGAGAGCCTGAAGAATGACATGCTCACGGCTGAGCAGAAGACACAATTCCAGGCCAAACTTGACGCCCTCGAGAAAGCGAAGTCGGATTATGCAGCTGCCTTGAAGGCCCATTTGGATCACCTGACGGTTATCAATAAGGATATTAGTGATGTGGAATCTGCCCTGTCTAAAGTGAGAGACAACATCCAAAT
This sequence comes from Prevotella sp., assembly GCA_016290175.1. Lineage (GTDB taxonomy): Bacteria > Bacteroidota > Bacteroidia > Bacteroidales > Bacteroidaceae > Prevotella. The sequence continues at coordinate 9,830 of JAEETD010000001.1, forward strand.
TCAAAAAGCTAACGTTGCTGCACTTACCATCAACGATAATCTGGACGCTGCGAAGGCTGCCTGCCGGACGATTGAGACACAATTGAGCAATGCCCACACTAAAACGGATGTGGATAAAGACCTGGCAGCAATCAAGACAGATGTCGATCAACTCTCGCTTGAAGGCACCGCCAAGGATCTTGCTACACTGGAGACGGATGTCGACAAGGCAATTGCCGGTGGACAGGAAGAATTTGAGAAGCAGCAGGCTGAGAAACTGGCTAAGGCGAAGGAGGACTGCCAGAGCGCTCTCGATCAATTTGACAAGGCGATCAAGACCCATCAGTCCTATTATGATCAAGTGAAGGATGCCCAGGAGGAGCTGAAGGCTAAGATGAAGGAGATAGACGATGTGATTGTCTCGCTGAAGAAGCAGTATGCTGACATCGAGAAGATTCTTGAGGATCTTATCGCTAAACAGACCCGTGCTGATGATCCAATAGAGAAGCTACAGGAGAACCTGAAGAAGTTGTCTGACAATATTGCAGAACTTGAAAAGCTGTACCAAATCATTTCTGATCAGATTGATGTGCTTGAAAAGGATATGAAGCAGTATGGAACGATAATTGAGACGGCTGAAGAAGCCAAAAATCAGTTAAAGACAAATCTGGCTTCTGCCACATCAATAGCTGATGTAGAAGGATTGACAACTTCGGTCACAAAGGTTTACAATACACTTTCATATGACGGTGTTGATGCCTATAATCAGTATGTAAGCCATTATTCTACCGTGATTGACAATCTGAATATCTTAATTAATAATGTCAACACAGTCGTTAAACAGGCAAATTCGCTAGAAACAGAGGTACAGAAGGCAGTAACCGGTATCCAACGTGTGGCTGTTGATGAGTCAGAGGTGATTTCACGTTACGATATGAAGGGTAACCGTGTTGATAGTACCTATAAGGGTATGCAGATTATCAGGTTGAAGAACGGAAAGATCATAAAAATGAATGTTAAATAAACATTATTAATTCACTAAAAAAGCAAGATTATGAAAAAGTTCATTTTGACGATGGTATTGGCCATCACCGCTGGTGTTTACACCGCTCATGCACAAGATGTGATTACTGATCCTGCAGCTATCAAGGCTCAGCAGGAGGCAGTCAAGGCTCAAAAGGCGGCCGAAAAGGAAGCCAAGAAGGCTCAGAAGGCTATTGAGAAGCAGCAGAAAGAAGCTAAGAAAAAGGAGAAGGAAGCCAAGAAGCGTAACGATGCAATAAAGAAGGCTAACAATGCCTCCAAGGATGCTGAGAAAGCTGCTGAGAAGGCTCAGAAGGCTGCAGAGAAGGCTGCTGAGAATCCCAGCGACCTGAAATTGCAAGCTAAGGCTCACAGTGCAGCTGAGAAAGCTGCTAAGGCACAGCTGAAGGCAGAAAAACTGGCTAAGAAAGCAAAGTAGAACTAAAAAAAGAAAAAGCCCTCATCCGTGAGGGCTTTTCTTATTGGTATTGTCGGAGGGCTGCTATCAGTTCTCCGTTTTCTGTTTTCGTACCTATGGTGATGCGAAGACAATTCTGACAAAGTTGTATCCGATGGCGGTTGCGCACAATGATTCCCTTATCTACCAGATAGTTGTATATCTTGACGGCATCTGTCATCTGGGCGAGGAAAAAGTTAGCATCTGTAGGGAATACCTTTTCGCAGATAGGTAGTAATTTGAAGGCATCGATCATGCGTGAACGCTCTTCCAACAATAGCTTCACCCATTTGTCTACTTCAAAGGGATCCTTCAGAGCCTCAAGCGCCTGTTGCTGGGTGAGCAGATTAACATTATAGGGATACTTCACCTTATTGAAGGTGGCGATGATCTGTTCTGATGCGAAAGCCATTCCCAGACGGATGGCAGCACATCCCCAGGCCTTCGACATCGTATTGAGTACGATGAGGTTAGGATACTTGGCCAGTTCTGTACGCAAAGGTTTCTGAGATGAGAAATCACTATATGCCTCGTCGACAATTACGATACCTTCGAAGGTTTCGATGACCTTCACAATTTCCTCACGCTGGAGATTATTGCCTGTTGGATTGTTGGGTGAACAAAGCCATATGATTTTCGTATGTTCATCAGTAGCAGCCAAGAGTTTATCTGCGGTAATCTGGTAGTTTTCGTCCAGTAAAACTGGACGATACTCGACGCCGTTGATGTCGGCGCAGACCTTATACATACCGTATGTAGGTTCGATGGCAACCACGTTATCGATGCCTGGTTCGCAGAAACAACGATAGGGCAGGTCAATAGCCTCATCGCTGCCATTGCCCAGGAAGATATTGTCTGCAGGAACTCCCTTGACCTTCGATATGGCTGCCTTCAGTTCTAGTTGTAGCGGATCGGGATAACGATTATAAGGTGTGTTGTAGGGGTTCTCGTTAGCATCCAGAAAAACATGAGCTTCACGGCCTGCATACTCATTGCGGGCACTGCTATAGGGTGCCAGATTCCAGATGTTTTTTCTGGTAAGTATTTCCAGGGGTTTCATTATATGCCTAGGGATTTGATTCTTACTGTCATAGCATTCTTGTGCGCATCGAGTTGTTCAGCCTTTGCCATCAGCTCTACGGCATGACCTATCTGACGCACGCCTTCTTCCGAGAGGTGCTGGAAGGTGACCTTTCTGCAATAGCTGTCAAGATTGACGCCATTATATGTGGTGGCGTAGCCGTGAGTGGGCAGGGTATGGTTAGTGCCGCTGGCGTAGTCACCGGCACTTTCACAGGCATACTGACCAAGGAACACGCTGCCGGCATTGATAACTTTTGATGCCACATCCTCATAGTCTTCTGTCTGAATGACCAGATGCTCGGGAGCATAGGTGTTCGACAGGTCGATGGCTTCACGCAAATCAGAAACCAACACCAGCATGCTGTTTTCGAGTGCCTTCTGTGCTATCTCCTTACGAGGGAGTGCTTCCAGTTGCCTGTCGAGTTCCTTCTGCACCTCGTCAATGAACTTATTTGAGGTGGTAATCAAGAATACCTGAGAGTCTACACCGTGTTCAGCTTGAGACAACAGGTCGGCAGCTACAAACTCAGCATTGGCAGTATCGTCAGCAATCACACATACTTCAGAGGGACCGGCTGGCATATCGATGCCTACATCATGAATGCTGACCTGCTGCTTGGCTGCCATCACATACTGGTTGCCCGGTCCGAAGATCTTATAGACTTTGGGAATACTCTCTGTGCCATAGGCCATAGCTCCGATAGCCTGAACACCTCCGGCCTTGAAGATCTTGCTCACGCCGGCAATCTTGGCCGCCACTAGGATGGCGGGATTCACTTTGCCTTCACGATTTGGAGGGGTGCAGAGCACAATCTCTTTACATCCGGCAATTTTAGCTGGTGTAGCCAGCATCAGGACAGTAGAGAAGAGTGGGGCAGTACCCCCAGGAATATATAGACCAACCTTCTCGATAGGCACGCTTTTTTGCCAGCAAGTCACACCAGGCATTGTTTCCACTTTCTTGGAACGGAAACGTTGGGATTCGTGGAAAACTTTGATATTGGCATGAGCCAGTTGGATTGCATCCTTTAATTCTTTGCTTACCAGTTCCTCCGCCTCAGCAATCTCGCCTTTTGTGACTTCAAGTGTCGGCAGATCCACATGGTCGAATTTCAGTTCATAGCCTTTCACCGCCTCATCGCCTCGCTGTCTGACGTCTGCCAATACTGAGGCAACGGTCTTATTTAGTTGTGAGACATCCAAATGCGGACGCTCCACAATCTTCTGCCATTCACTTCTATTTGGATATCGTATAATGTTCATATTTAGTATTTCTAGTATCTCTAGTGTTTCTAGAGAATCATTTTCTCGATAGGAGTAACCAAGATGCCTTGTGCGCCCATTTCCTTTAATTTTCCAATGATATCCCAGAATTGCTTCTGGTCTAATACCGTGTGAACTGAGCACCACTCGTCGTCTGCCAGAGGAATAATGGTAGGACTCTTCAAACCTGGCAGTACGTCGATAATCTCCTGCAGGCGGGCTTTGGGGGCATTCATACGGACATATTTCTTGTCTTCAGCATCTTTTACGGCTTTGAAGCGGAAGAGCATCTGCTCTAGGATCTCACGTTTCTCCTTTGAGAGTTGTTTATTGCCGATGAGCAGGGCCTCGCTCTGCATCACGATCTCCACCTCACGCAGATTGTTGCTGACGAGGGTAGAACCGCTGCTGACGATATCAAAAATGCCATCAGCCAATCCGATACCCGGACTGATTTCCACGCTTCCTGTAATGACGTGTATCTCTGCATTGATGTCCTTCTTGTCGAGGAACATCTTTAAAATATGTGGATAACTTGTGGCAATCTTCTTGCCATTGAACCACTCGGGTCCCTGATAATCGATCTCTTTGGGAATGGCCAGTGACAAACGGCACTTAGAGAAACCAAGGCGAGAAATGATGTCTGCTTCTTCACCGCGTTCCACAAATTCGTTTTCTCCCACAATTCCGATGTCTGCCACACCCGAAGCGACGCTTTGAGGGATATCATCGTCGCGGAGGTAAAGCACCTCCAGAGGGAAATTGTTTGACTGCACCAACAATGTACGCTTACTGGCACTGACCTTGATGTCAGCTTCAGCGAGCAAATTCATCGTATCTTCGAAAAGACGGCCTTTTGACTGTACTGCGATTCTTAACATACTAACGTTAAAGTCTAATTACTCTTAATTCGGCTGCAAAGGTACAAAAAAAAGTAAAAAGGTAAAAAAGTAAAAAGGTAAAAAAGTGAAAAATCAATTAATTTTCGTACCTTTGCAGCGATTTGAAACGCAGAATAGTTCGATTAACTCCCTTGTTTGCAGTCTTGCTGCTCATCTCCTGCATAGAAAAGAAGCAGGAGCATATTGTCACGCCCTGGGGTGAAGTTCTTGATTCTGTAGAAGTAACGGAAGGCTTCGACCTTCATGAGATACAACTGGGGGGGGAGTTGATCATGGCTACCATCAGCGGACCGCAGACCTACTACGATTATCATGGCAAATCCCTTGGCACACAGTATCTGTTGGTACAGCGCCTGGCTGATAAGTTGGGGGTGAAAGTCCGCGTGGAGGTGTGTAGGGATTCTTTAGAACTGGCCAGACAATTGGTTGAGAAAGAGATTGATATCGTAGCGTGGCCGACACCAGGACATTTGGAGGTTAAGTCTACTAAGCCCATCTTGGCGGAAGAATTAAAGGCGTGGTATAAGCCGGAAATGGTGGCTGAAGTCCAGCAAGAGGAAACACGTCAGTTGACCGTTCAGCGCGTTAAGCGCAGGGTGTTCTCACCCATGTTGGACAAGAAAGGTGGCATCATCTCCCATTACGATCATTATTTCCAACAGTATTCGCAGACCATTCGTTGGGATTGGCGCCTGATGGCTGCCCAATGCTATCAGGAATCGACGTTTGATCCGAAGGCCGTATCCTTTGCTGGTGCCAAGGGTCTGATGCAGATTATGCCAGCTACAGCCGATCTCTTAGGACTGCCTCGGGATAAAATGTACGATCCGGAGCAGAACATTGCTGCCGCCGCCAAATACCTGGGACAGCTGGAAGGCAAACTGTCGGATATCAGAAACCGTGTGGAGCGCACAAATTTCGTTTTGGCAAGCTATAACGGCGGTATTCATCATATTCGTGACGCAATGGCTTTGGCACAGCGTGATGGCAAGAATCCTCATCTCTGGCGTGATGTGTCCGACTATGTACTGAAATTGGCTTCTCCTCAGTATTATAACGACCCGATTGTCAAGCACGGTTATATGCGTGGTTCTGAGACGGTGGATTATGTGGCGAAGATCCGTCAGCGTCATCAGGGCTATATGGGTGTGAAGTCCCCTCACATGGGCTTCCATCCGAGTCAGCCACGAAAATCGGAGAAGCGCAAGAGCAAATACGATATTTAACCCGCTTTTTTACAAGGCCTTCCAACACTTGTTACATGGCTTCCCAAAAAGTGTTGGAAGGCTTTCCTGCAAAAATGCCGAAGCCATGCTGGCATCAGATTACTTCGGGATGATACATGTCCTCCCTGCAAACGTATGGTAAGGTGCCGGCAACGGGGATAAAAAAGAGGTCAGGCATTTGCCCGACCTCTTTATTGTATTATGGAAAGAAAGGATTACTCGCCCTTCTTCTCCATCTGAGCCTTCAGCTGTGCGAGTACGTCGAGATCACCGAGAGTGGTGCTTGCTGCAACGTTCTCAACCTTTGGCGTCTCTTCCTTCTTGGCACGGGGAGCCTTCTTGGCGGCTGCCTTCTTCTCCTCACGAGCGGGATCCTCGAAGGTACGGCTGTGAGAGAGGATAATGCGCTTGCTGTCCTTGTTGAACTCAATCACCTTGAACTCGAGTGTCTCACCAGCCTGAGCCTGTGAGCCATCCTCCTTCTGCAGGTGCTTCGGAGTAGCAAAGCCCTCAACATCCTCGTCGAGCTGTACAACAGCACCCTTTTCGAGGAGCTCTGTGATCTTACCCTCGTGGATAGAACCAACGGTGTACTTAGCCTCGAATACATCCCAAGGATTGTCCTCAAGCTGCTTGTGGCCGAGAGACAGACGACGGTTCTCCTTGTCGATGTCAAGAACGATCACGTCAATCTCAGCACCTACCTGAGTGAACTCTGAAGGATGCTTCACCTTCTTTGTCCAAGAGAGGTCGCTGATGTGGATCAGACCGTCAACACCCTCCTCGAGCTCTACAAATACACCGAAGTTGGTGAAGTTGCGAACCTTGGCGGTGTGCTTGCTGCCAACAGGATACTTGGTCTCGATAGCCTCCCAGGGATCCTCGCGGAGCTGCTTGATACCGAGAGACATCTTGCGCTCGTCGCGATCGAGAGTCAGGATGACTGCCTCTACCTCTTCGCCAACCTTCAGGAACTCCTGAGCTGAGCGGAGGTGCTGGCTCCAAGACATCTCAGATACGTGGATCAGACCCTCAACACCGGGCTGGATCTCAACGAATGCACCGTAGTCAGCGAGCACGACAACCTTACCCTTCACGTGGTCACCCACCTTGAGGTCAGCATCGAGAGCATCCCAAGGATGCGGAGTGAGCTGCTTCAGACCGAGGGCGATGCGCTTCTTTTCATCGTCGAAGTCGAGGATAACGACATTGATCTTCTGGTCGAGCTCTACCACCTTGTGAGGATCGTCTACGCGGCCCCAAGAAAGGTCTGTGATGTGGATGAGTCCGTCAACACCACCGAGGTCTACGAATACACCGTAAGAGGTGATGTTCTTGACAGTACCCTCGAGGATCTGACCCTTCTCCAGCTTACCGATGATCTCCTTCTTCTGAGCCTCGAGCTCCTGCTCGATGAGAGCCTTGTGAGAAACAACAACGTTGCGGAACTCCTGATTGATCTTCACGATCTTGAATTCCATCGTCTTACCCACGAACTGATCATAGTCGCGTATGGGGTGAACGTCAATCTGTGAACCAGGCAGGAAGGCCTCGATGCCGAATACGTCGACAATCATACCGCCCTTCGTGCGGCACTTGATATAACCCTGAACAATCTCTTCAGCGTCAAGGGCAGCGTTAACACGATCCCAAGACTTGCTCAGGCGTGCTTTCTTGTGCGAGAGAATCAGCTGACCCTTCTTGTCCTCAGCACTCTCAACATAAACCTCTACAACGTCACCGATCTTCAGGTCGGGATTGTAGCGGAATTCTGAAGCGGGGATGATACCGTCGCTCTTGTAACCGATGTTGACAACTACTTCCTTCTTGTCAACAGAGATGACCTTACCGTCAACTACCTGATGGTCGGCTACCTTGTTCAGGGTTTCGTCGTAAGCCTTGTCAAGTTCTTCCTTGCTGATGTTGGCACTCGTGCCATTCTCGAACTCTTCCCAATTGAAATCGTCGAGCGGCTTAACGTTCTTTGTTAATTCTGACATAATAAATAATTTGTTGCCCCTCGTTTGTTTGTCAGGGCAGGGTCTGAACAGACGTTTATCAGACCATCTTTAAAGGGTTAATAATCGATAGGAGCAAGCGCCTGTTCCGGCCCCTATTTCCCCCTTTGGGGGACAAAGCGGCTGCAAAGGTACTGCTTTTTTAGTGAATAGTGATGAGTGAATAGTGAATAGTCAGCTGATTTATGATAATTTAACAAAAAAAAGAGGGCAAATCGATTCTGACCTGCCCTCTATCGAATATTTGTGTTGGATTCTTACACGATGCCCTGAGCCATCATGGCCTTGGCAACCTTCATGAAGCCGGCAACGTTAGCACCCTTCACATAGTTGATGTAGCCATCCTTCTCAGTACCGTACTTCACGCAGTTCTCGTGAATATCGTTCATGATGCGCTTCAGGTAATTATCTACCTCATCAGCAGTCCAACTCAGACGCTCGGAGTTCTGCGACATCTCCAGACCAGAAACTGATACACCACCAGCGTTAGAAGCCTTACCAGGAGAGTAGAGGATCTTGGCATCCTGGAAGATCTTGATAGCCTCAGGAAGTGAAGGCATGTTAGCACCCTCAGCAACGGCGATAACGCCATTCTTTACCAAAGCGGCAGCCTCGTCACCGTTAATCTCGTTCTGTGTTGCGCAAGGCAGAGCGATGTCGGCCTTCTCATACCAAGGACGCTTGCCCTCGTAATACTTGGCTGTGGGATACTCCTCAACATACTCCTTGATACGTCCACGCTCCACGTTCTTCAGCTCCATGATGTAGTCGAGCTTAGCGCGATCGATACCATCGGGATCGTAGATATAACCGTCAGAGTCTGACATTGTCATGGGGATAGCACCGAGTTGCAGGCACTTCTCAGCAGCATACTGAGCTACGTTACCAGCACCTGAGATCAGCACTTTCTTGCCCTTGATGTCGATGTTGCGGGTCTGCAGCATTGAGCACAGGAAATATACGGTACCGTAACCAGTAGCCTCAGGACGGATCAGAGAACCACCGAAGGGGATACCCTTACCAGTGAGCACGCCTTGGAACTGGTGGGTGAGCTTCTTATACTGTCCGAAGAGATAACCAACCTCACGGCCACCTACACCGATATCACCAGCGGGAACGTCCTCATCCGGACCAATCACGCGATACAGTTCATTCATGAATGCCTGGCAGAAACGCATAACCTCTGCGTCGCTCTTACCACGAGGAGAGAAATCTGAACCTCCCTTTGCGCCACCCATAGGAAGTGTGGTCAGTGAATTCTTAAAGGTCTGCTCAAAGGCGAGGAACTTCAGAATACCGAGGTTCACACTCTTGTGATAACGGAGACCGCCTTTGTACGGGCCGATGGCGTTGTTGTGCTGGATACGGTAACCCATGTTTGTCTGAACCTTACCCTGATCGTCAACCCATGTGATACGGAACTCACATACTCTGTCGGGGATACACAGACGCTCAATCAGATTAGCCTTCTCAAACTCGGGGTGCTTGTTGTACTCCTCCTCGATAGTGGGAAGAACCTGAGAAACTGCCTGGATGTACTCCGGCTCATTGGGGAAGCGCTGCTTCAACTGCTCTACAACTTGTGCTGCATTCATAATCTTTTTCTTTTTTAATTGTTTTACTGAATATTGATTGCAATTTTTAATTTTCGGTTGCAAAATTACATCAAAAATCTGAAATCGCAAACATTTTATCAACTTTTTAGCGAAATAAGTGTCTTTTTGTAACTTAATTGACATAAATCAAGGCAAAAAGACATATTTCTGCGGTTTTGCTGTGCTCGGGCACAAGTTTTTTGATGAAAAAAAATGTATTTGTATACGGATAATTAAAAAAAAACTTTGTATCTTTGCCACAAATTTTAAAGTATGAGAAGACGATTGTTCATATTGGTGTGGTTATTGGCCTGTGTCCTGTCTGTTATGGCAGTGACCAGCCGGCGTGTCTTCCAAGCTTATACTGCCAGTAATGGTCTGGCTGATAACAGTGCCCAGACCATTCGTTGTGCTACTTCTGGTCGACTGGTGATTACCACCATGGGACAGATAAATTTCTTCGATGGCAATCGTTTCTCCTTTATTGATCCCTCAAAAGAGAAGATGTACCCGTTGCCCAGCTATATTGGCAATTATCATGTCTACGTTGACAAATACCACCATATGTGGTTGAAAAACACGCATACTGTATCTTGTGTTGACCTGCTCACAGAGATGTTTGTCAATTCTATCGAAGATGAGTTCCATAAGTTCGGTATCAGCGAAGATGTGAAGGATTTATTCGTAGATGGTGAGGGAGTTGCTTATCTTCTGACAGACAAAGGCTTGTTTTCGGTAGATTCCCGGAAATATTATAAAGTTCGCGAGAAATGTAACCTGCAAGACCTTGATACCTATAAGGAAAGGTACCTCTTGTTGTTCTATGAAACCGGTGTGGTAGATGTCCTCGAACTGTCTACGGGTACATCTGTCTATTCTTCTAAGGCCTATGGTGAGTTTGATGCCAGGAAGTACAACAGGTCATCTGTACTTTATAGAGATGATCATGTCTTCTATCAGATCCGCAATGGCGACAAGGAGGCAGTCCTGCAATCGTTCGATATCACAAAGTGGGAGTGGAGACAACTGATGGCATCACCCTATCATCTGAACAATCTGGATAAGCGTGGGCGTTATCTTTATATTCCTTGCGAATATGGCTATTGGGTCTACGAGTTGGATACGGGTAAAGCGGGACATGTCGAAGAACTTAAGTTGATGGACGGTCGTGTGCTGACTACCGATATCAATGCCCTTTGTTTCGACCAACAAGGTGGAATGTGGATTGGCACCGAGAAATGGGGTCTGCTTTATTCACGCCCTAATAATCCGCCTTTTACTGTCTATACGTGGGATCAGCCCGAAGCTATGAAATATGATGCCATGATGGCCAATGTCCCGTCATACCGTACGTTCAAGGGCAAGACCGTCAATTGTCTTCTCAAGGACTCACGCGGATGGATCTGGGTCGGCACGCCCTCAGGAATACAGCTTTATCAGAAGGACTCCGACAATCTTCCTAAAGTCTTTTCCCGTCGCGACGGATTGCTGAACAATGTGATCCACTCTATTGTGGAGGATAAACTGCATAACATCTGGGTGGGTACCAGTTATGGTGTCTCTTGTCTGATATTGGGAGACGACGGCCGTCTTATAGATATTCTCAGCTACAATCAGTATGATAATGTCCCCGAGGAGTCGTTCGTTAACGGAAAGGCGCTCTGTCTGCCCGATAGCACTGTCGTCATGCAGTTGCTTGATCATGTCATTGCCTTTAATCCAAGTCAAATGCTGACGATCCATTCATCGATGGGGCTCAAACTCCATCCGGAAATCGTGGGCTTGATGATCAATGGAAATCGTGTACGTACGGGCGACGAAATGAATGGTAGGGTCATCCTCGACCGGGCGCTGATTCGTATGAGGGAGTTTAATTTTGACTACGACCAGAATTCTCTTTCGCTGACGTTCTCCGCGCTCAACTATTTCCGTCCACAACAGACCTATTATCGCGTACGTATCAAGGAACAGGACGATGTCTGGAAAGTTATGACACCATATAATTCTCAGGGGATGGTGGATAGCAAGGGACAGTTCCACTTGCCGCTTCCTTCTTTGTCACCCGGTACCTATACGATTGAACTGCAAGCGTCCATGAGTATCGAAGACTGGGATACGGAACCTCGTGAGTGGGTGATCCACATCAATGAGCCTTGGTGGCGTGCTACGGGATTGTTTGTTCTCCTGGGATTAGTACTTCTGGCCCTTTTCTTACTGAATGTCTTTCTCTATGTGCGTAATTCGAATATGCGTTTGCGCCGTATCAGTGAGGAGAAAGTCATTCTCCGTCGCATCAAGATGTTTACCGAGCGCTGTACCCATACTAAAGATGAGGTGTTGGTTCCCGCGATAGAGGAAATTATGGGTACTGGTGGCGAAGCATCCAATAATCTGAGCGATGAGTTCATTCGGACGATGCTGAAGCTGATCGACTTTGTTGAGAATAAGCGCATTCCACAATTGTCAATGAAGATGTTGAGTGAAAAGGCGGGTATGGATCTGCAGGGTTTCTATAAACTCATCAATGCAAATATTTACAAAGACCCGCGCACTCTTGTCAAAAAGGTGAGGTTGATTCGTGCAGAGAAAATGCTTCGGAACTCGGGTGAGGATATTGCAGATATCGCAAGGAAATGCCAGTTCTCAACTCCCAATTATTTCATTGCCTCTTTCTTCCGTGAGTATCACATGCTCCCTGAAGAGTATAGGCGGAAGGCTGTCAACCGCCAGTAATTATCATTGATGCCACGATAATAGACAAGTACCTGATAACGGTTTTCCGTCTGATAGAAGTTTCCTTCTGATGGTGCTAACCGCAGGGTACCGTCGGGTTGTTGCCAAAGGTAATGATATGAGTAGTAGCCCTGTTTCTGCAGAATCCGTGCCGTATACATTTCTTCCTTCGCATCGTAGGTCATCTCATAGGTCTCTGGGTTGGCGTCTGTTGTCCACCATCCGTCAATGATCATCTTGCCTGCAAGCAGTTCAGGACATTTCATCCGATATACCACCCATACATACTCACAGGTGGTCTCGATCTGCCAGTTGTCGCTGTTGCGGATCAAGAACGAGCCGTTGGCATCCTCGTCGTAGAGATAGTGCGGACGGGGTTCGTCTGTAAAGGGGTATACCTCATACGCTTCGCCGTTCCAATGGATATAGTCGATGCCCATCGTGGGATGACTCACATCGAGCACCTCGTATTTCCGGTATTCATTGCCAGCGTCAAAGATCAGTTCGCGGGCGTGCTGCCACTCGGCACTGCTGCTGGTGAGGATGGTGGGCTTGGGATTGATTATCCAATTGTCCTCACGTCCGTTCTGCATCACCACCACCCGTAATTGGTTGGCAGGATCAGTTACGCGTTCCACACCGAAGTTGAGTTTCAGCGACAGCTGCTGATGACTCACGTTGGTGTCGATATCTGTGTTGGTGGTGATAGAGGCGGTCAATGGCATCGACTGTTCAGCAACGCAGAAATCGATGGTCATAACCTCGCGCTCGTCTCCCTCGTTTTCACAGATATGGATGCGGTAATTGCCGCTCAGACGGAGGCGCATACGAACGTTGGGTATCTGGAACCTGTAGTGGGTATAGGCCACGGTGGTGTTCACCGAAGGGTCGTAGTCATCGATGGGGTTGTTGTTGAATCCCTCCAGCCAGTCGCTCTCGAAGAGTGATGTCGATGGTGTCCAGTCTGCCTCGCAGTGCTCCACTCGGTATGTGTAGTGATGATAGTCGTGCGAGAGTTCGTCGAAGTCCACGTGGAGTACATCATTAGTATTCAACCTCATCACAGCGGGCGACAGCCAGTTTTGGTTTACCACCACCTGCAGCGATTTAATCTGCGGGTCGATGATTCTGCTTTTGGCGGTGATGGCCATCGGCAGGAGCACGAGAACAAAGATAATGAGTCGTCTCATAGGCTATTCGTGATGGTAAGGTTCTTTTTTAATAATTGTGCACGCGCGATAAATTTGTTCGGTAAATACTAATCTAACCATCTGGTGAGAGAAGGTCAGTTTCGAGAGCGACAGCTGCTCGTTGGCGCGGTTGTAGATGGCCTTCGAGAAACCGTAAGGACCTCCGATTACGAACATTAGTCGGCGTGCGGTCTGCTGCTTCTGTTCCAACCACTTGGCCAGTTCTATACTCCGCAGCTCCTTGCCGTGCTCGTCGAGCAGCACGACAGTGTCCGATGGCTGTATCTGCTTCAGGATCAATTCTCCTTCCATTGTCTTCTGCTGCTCTTCCGAGAGACTCTTCGTGTTCTTGAGTTCGGGAATGGTCACGATGTCGAAGGGCATATAGTGGCCGATGCGCTCAGCATAGTCACTGATGCCAGCCTGGAAATGCTTGTCGGTGGTCTTGCCCACGAGAATGAGTATCGTTTTCACCTTTTTTACCTTTACTTAATCGTCTCTTTCTCTATGAATTCATCAAACTGCGCCTGATAGCCATTGAACACGTTGATGTCCACCTCGCCTGTGATACCCTTCACACGACCGTCTGGTGACAGCTGCCACACTACCAGCTTCACGTCTGGCTTGTATTCACCGTAGCGGGCAATCCACACTTTGTAGTCGCGCTTGATGTCGGGTGCTTCGGGCAGCCATTTGTTCACGAACCGTTGGTTGATATAGAGGATGGGCTTCACACCGCAGAATTTCTCAACAGCCTGCAACCAGGCCCGGATGTTACGGAAGAGGGCATGTGCGCCACCCATCTTCGCGATGTCACCATCCGATGGTTCAATGTCGAGCACTGGTGGCAGGTCGCCCTTGCGGAACAAGGTGCTGGCGATGAAATATTGGGCTTGCGCCGAACCGCTAGTACGTGTCGAGAAGAAATGATAGGCACCAGCCTGTATACCGTGTTTTCGGGCAGCGGCATAGTCGGTGGCATAGTATTTGTTGCGGATGCTGACACCTTCCGTCGATTTGATATAGCAAAACGATACGGGATAGTCCACCGTGCCCGAGATCTTCTTCTGGCTTTTTGAACCGAGGTGACTGATGCGCAGCTGTGCCCAGCGGATAGGGTACTTTTTGCGGCCTTTCTCATGCTGGTAACGAGAGATGTCGATACCGTAAATACGCTCCGAGGTGTAGTTCATGCGCTCGCCCTTGAACACATCCTGTTGCCAGAGTCCTGTCTTCAGCACCGTAAGCACCTCGTTCTCCAACAACTGCAGCCCGAAGCCTTCCCGCTGGTCCTGACTCCAGTGACCTTCGAAGTAGTGGCCTGTGGCTGAGATATACGAGCCGTGACCTTCAGCCAAACCGTCTACGAAACTACCCTCATAGATACCTGCTGAATCAATGCGCAGGCCGCTCCGCAGGGTGTCAGCACTCCAATTACCAATGGTGATGCGTCCGAGGCTGTCGCGGCTGATGGCAGTGCCCTCACGTTTCTTGCCCTTCCAACGTCCTACATTATAGACGCTGAGTGTGTCGATCGTCTCCAGATGGCGTTTGCCAGCAGCAAAGGCAGCCACCATCTCGTAGCCCTCGTCCTCCACGTTGTGGCGGTCCAGGTAGTAGTCCATCTCAATCTTACGGTCTTTCTCTATCTGCTGACGCAGGGAGTCAAGGCTGGGAGAAGATGCAATGATGGGTATGGGATAATCAGAAAACTCCGAGAAATCAGAATGCTCTGAGTAATCAGAATTCCTCAACCACTGCCCGAGAGCGAAACCCACGGCTCCCAGGAGGACAATAATAAGGCTATATCGTAATGCTCTCTTCATTTTTAATCCCCGCCGAAGCGGGGATTTCTTGTCTTATTGATGTTGGTCGCGAAGGAGATCGTTGACCGTCTTGACGGGGTTGAAAGTACCGAGGGGAACCTCCACAAAGACAGTGCTCCAGTCACTCATAGCACCATTCCATAGTCCTGGTAACTCTAAGGCTCTCAGCTCTTTACCTGATTTTGATTTAGAAGAGATGAAACCTGTGGTCTTGTCGACGAACTCTGGCAGATTGAAGGGACGGCCCTTGTAATCCTTGACGGCGCAGACGAGGTCGACGGGGTTGAAATGCGTGCCCTGGGTGAACATCTTCATATAGGCCTCGTTGTTGGTGTCGATCTGACTGCTCTCGAGGATCTGGAGCGATACGGTACCGTCCTGATTGTAGGTAAGGAACGGTCCGCCGCCAGGTTCGCCTACATTCTTCACGACGCCACATACGCGCATTGGGCGGTTGAGTTTCTTGCGAAGGTAATCGGCGTCAACCTTGTTGTCCTTGGCATCGGTGCAGAGGTTCTCTGACACGAACTTGGCAATCTCAGCCAGCTGTGCCTCAGTAGCACCTGCATCGAGCATACGCAGGTATTCGAACGCCTGCTTCTGCAGGGTGACGAGTACGCCTGCGATGACCTGTTTCCACTCTACGGTCTCGGGCTTCAGGCGATCGGGCACAACATTGTCTATATTCTTGATGAAGATAACGTCGGCCTCGATCTCATTAAGATTCTCGATGAGTGCCCCGTGACCACCGGGACGGAAGAGGAGAGACCCGTCGTCGTTGCGGAACGGCGTGTTGTCGGGATTAGCAGCTACGGTATCGGTGCTGGGCTTTTGCTCGGAGAAGGTGATGTCGTACTTGATGCCGTACTTCTGGGCGAACATGTCGGCCTTTTCAGCCACCTTGGCCTTGAAGAATTCCATGTGCTCGTGAGATACGGTGAAGTGAACGTGGGCCTCTCCGTTGGAAGCGGCATAGAGGGCTCCCTCCACAAGGTGTTCCTCCATCGGGGTGCGGGCACCCTCGGGATATTTGTGGAAGAGTAGCAGACCCTTTGGCAACTGACCGTAGTTCAGCCCCTCAGCCTTGAGCATATTCGCTGCGACAGCCTTGTAGTTACCATCGGCGATGAGAGCCTTGATGCCTTTGCCCTCGTTCTTATGACATACGGCATCAAGGGCATCGTAGAAGGCGAACTTCTCGATGGAGTCGAAGTATTTCTTCTCAAAGTCGGTGGTGGGTACGTCATAGTCGGCATCGACGAAGGCAAACATATTCTTGAACATGCGGCTGGCAGCACCTGAGGCGGGCACGAACTTCACCACGCGTTTGCCTGCAGCCTTGTAGGCCTTCCAAGCCTCTTCAAACTGTTGGCGAGCCTGGGTGTCAGGGGCGATGATGCCTCGTGAGATACTGGCAGCTGCCTCCAACTTCAGGAAGGGGAAACCGGTTTTAAACTCATTCAACTGATTCTCGATTTGCTCTTGGGTGATACCCTTCTGAGCGATTTGTTTCAAGTCTTTTTCTGACAACATGATCATAGGTGTTTAGTAAATTAAATATGCTGCAAAGGTAACGAAAAAAAATGAATAGTTAATATTGAATAGTAAAAAAATTGCGCTTGCTGTACATTTTTTCTTAATTCTTAACTCTTAATTCTTAACTTTTCACTATCTTTGTAGCGAAATTTTGGAAAAGATGGTGGATAAATTCACTTTTACATACGAAGAAAAGAAAAAATTGGCTGCTCAGACAGCTGAAATCCTGACTGAGGAAATCGGTCTGAAAGGCGACGCGATACAGGCGGTTCATCTCATCCCTGAGATCGAGGAAGGAAAACTCTCGATGGCGGATGTCGAAACGCAGTACGGGTCGTCGGTGGCACGTATCCTCGAAGGTCTCGACCGTATTCATCAGCTCTATCAGAAGAACCCTGTGGTGGAGAGCGAGAACTTCCGCAACCTGCTCCTCTCGTTTGCAGAGGATATGCGTGTAATCCTGATTATGATAGCTGATCGTGTGAACCTGATGCGTACTTTGCTCAAGTCGAATAAGACGGGTGATCCTCAGGGCATATTCATTGGTGGAAAGGCATTCATGGAAGCTGTGAGTCTGGAGGCTGCCTATCTCTATGCCCCGTTGGCTCATAAACTGGGTCTCTACAAGTTGAAGAGCGAGTTGGAGGATCTGTCGCTGAAGTATCTGGAGCATGACGCCTACTATCATATCCGTGAGAAGCTGAACGAGACTAAGTCGTCGCGTGATGCCTATATCGAGCGTTTCATCAAACCTATCGAAGAGAAGGTGAAGTCAGCGGGTATCAACTGCCACATCAAGGGGCGCACGAAGTCCATCCACTCCATCTGGCAGAAGATGAAGAAACAGAAGTGTCCGTTTGAGGGCGTCTACGACCTGTTCGCCATCCGCATCATCATCGATTGTCCTGAAGAATTGGAGAAAATGCAGTGCTGGCAGGCTTATTCGATAGTGACGGATATGTACCAGCCGAACCCTAAGCGGTTACGCGACTGGCTCAGTGTACCTAAGTCGAACGGCTATGAGAGTCTGCATATCACCGTGCTCGGCCCCGAGCAGAAATGGGTAGAGGTGCAGATCCGTACGGAGCGCATGGACGAGATTGCTGAGCGGGGTGTGGCTGCCCATTGGCGCTATAAGGGTGTGAAGGGCGAGTCAGGACTCGACGAGTGGCTTACGCATATTCGTTCGATGCTCGAGCATTCCGATGGCCTCGAGGCAATGGACCAGTTCAAGATGGACCTTTACGAAGACGAGGTGTTCGTTTTCACGCCCCGAGGTGATTTGTTGAAATTCCCTGTGGGAGCGACGGTGCTCGACTTTGCCTATCATATTCACTCGAAGGTGGGGAATCAGTGTACTGGTGGGCGCGTCAACGGACGTGTGGTGCCCATCCGCTATCAGCTGAAGAGCGGCGATCAGGTGGAGGTGCTTACGTCGACCAATCAGAAGCCCCGTCAGGAATGGCTGAACATCGTGAAGACCTCGCGTGCCAAGTCGAAGATCCGTCTGGCGCTGAAGGAAACCCAGGTGAAGGACGGCCTCTTTGCCAAGGAGATGCTCGAGCGGAAGTTCAAGAACCGCAAGATAGAGATGGAGGACTCCATCATGTTCCATGTGGTGAAGAAGATGGGCTTCAAGGAGGTGAGCGACTTCTACAAGCAGATAGCCGATGGTATCCTCGATACGAACGAAGTGATTGAGAAATACCTCGAACTGAAGGAGGGCGAGAAGGTCATCACGGGCGACAATGTGGCCCGCAGTGCCAGTGAGTTCGAGCTCGACGAGTCGAAGGTTGCTGGCCTGAATATGCCTGTAAACGATGATGTGCTCATCATCGACCGTAACCTGAAGGGTATCGACTATCAGCTGGCCCGCTGCTGTTCGCCCATCTATGGTGATTCAGTCTTCGGTTTCGTCACCATCAATGGTGGTATCAAGATCCACCGTACCGACTGCCCCAACGCCCCCGAGCTACGTCGTCGCTATGGCTACCGCATCGTCAAGGCAAAGTGGAGTGGGAAGGGCTCATCGCAATACAGCATCACCTTGCGAGTCATCGGCAATGATGACATAGGCATCGTGAACAATCTCACGAGCATTATCTCCAAGGATGAGAAGCTCGTGCTGCGCTCTATCAACATCGACTCTCACGACGGTCTGTTCAGTGGCAATCTTGAGGTGATGCTCGACGATACCTCGCGCCTTGAGACCCTGATCAAGAAGTTGCGGGTGGTGAAGGGCGTGAAACAAGTAGAGAGAATATAATACCAACAATATGATATGAAGAAAATCAATTTATTGGCCATAGCAATGGTATTGCTGACAACGACGGGCTGTCTTAACAAGGGGCCTGTCTACCGTCCTGTGGAATTTGTGGCGGATTCGCTCGTACATGATGATGTCCCCAAGGCTGCGGAAGAGACGCAAGAAATGCTCGATCAGCTTGAGGATGAGCCGATTATCACCGTACCTGACATTCCGCAGGAGTCGGATCTCATGAATGAAAAGAGCAGGATTGATGTAGATAAAGTCATGCGGGAGGGATTCTGATGAAGATAGGAGATAAAGTGAGATTTCTGAGTGAGGTCGGTGGCGGACGTGTTTCCGGCTTCCAGGGAAAGGATATCGTGCTCGTCGAGGATGAGGACGGCTTCGATGTGCCCATGCGCATCACTGAGGTGGTGGTCATTGGCGAAGAGGATTACGACACCCGCCATGTGGTCGAGGTGAAACAGCGTCAGAAGGCTCAGACTGCTGCGCCACAGAAGATGGAGGAAGAAGAACTGGAGCCTGCTGACAGGCCCATCACCTTCCGTCCGAAGCCTGAGGAGCGTAAGGGTGGCGATAAGCTTAGTGCCTATCTGGCCTTCGTGCCCTTGAATGTGAAGGAACTGATGCAGACACGCTTCGAGTCGTATCTGGTCAACGACAGCAACTATTACCTGCGCTACGCGCTGCTCTCAGCAGAGGGTACAGCCTATTGCGTGCGTGCTACTGGTGAGGTGGAACCCAATACGAAAGCTTTCATCGAGGAGTTCGGACGTGAGGATCTCCAGGGTCTGGAGCATATCTGCATACAGATGATTGCCTATAAGCGCGACAAGCATTTCCTGCTGAAACCGCCTGTGAATGTGCCGTTGCGCATTGATGGCGTGAAATTCTACAAACTCCATACTTTCGAGGAGAATGACTTCTTCGAGGAGCCCGCGCTGATTTATACCATTATTGAAAACGACGTTCAAAAAGTAAGGATATGAAATACGGATTTATTAAAGTGGCTGCTGGTGTGCCAGCCGTGAAGGTGGCCGATGTCGAGTACAATGTGCAGCAGATAGAGAGTCTGATAGCCCAGGCTGAGGGCAAGGGAGTGGAGATGATCGTGTTTCCGGAACTCTGCATCACGGGCTATTCCTGTCAGGATCTGTTCCGCGAGCAGCTGTTGCTCGATAAGGCGGAAGAGGGCCTGATGCTTTTGCTCGACTTTACCCGCAAGCTCAATATCATCTCGGTCGTGGGACTGCCAGTTGTGGTCAATGGTCTGCTTTACAACTGTGCAGCTGTCATCCAGCGAGGTGCCATCCTCGGTATTGTGTCCAAGACCTATCTGCCTAACTATGGCGAATTCTACGAGAAGCGTTGGTTTGCCTCCGCCCAGGACCTTTCGCCAACAGATATCTATATCGCAGGCAGTCCTATGAGCATCAGTGCTGAGCCTGTTATCTTCACCACATGCGATGGTGTCAATTTCGGCATTGAGATCTGTGAGGATGTCTGGGCACCCATTCCGCCCAGCAATAACCTCGCCCTTGCTGGGGCCGATATCATTCTGAACCTCTCTGCCAGCGATGATCTGCTAGGCAAGCATCAGTACCTGCGTTCGCTGGTGGCCCAGCAGAGTGCCCGTACCATCAGTGCCTATGTCTATGCCAGCTGTGGATTCGGAGAATCGACGCAGGATGTCGTCTATGGCGGTGCTGCAATGGTCTTCGAGAACGGCAAGCAGTTGGCTGAGGGCGACCGTTTCTCCTTCCAGCCACAGATTCAGATTGCCCAGGTGGATGTGGAGCGTCTGCGAACGGAGCGTCGTCATAACACCACGTTTATCAACGCCCAGCGTCAGGCAACTGCCCGTCGGGTTATCGCCAAGTCGGTAGAGCCTCGTGACTTCGAACTCATCCGTGACGTCGACCCGCATCCTTTCATTCCGAAGGAGGCTGATATGCAGACCACCTGCGAGGAGATCCTGAACATCCAGGTGGCTGGTCTGTCCAAGCGTCTGTATCATATCAATGCCCAGAAGGCGGTGATAGGTATCAGCGGTGGACTCGACTCCACACTGGCGTTGCTGGTGACGGTGAAGGCGTTCGACAAGCTGGGCCTTGACCGTAAGGGTATCATCGGTATCACGATGCCTGGTTTCGGTACTACCGACCGTACCTATAACAATGCGATGACGCTGATGAAGACCTTGGGTGTCACCATCCGCGAGATCAGCATCGCCAAGGCGGTGACGCAGCATTTCGAGGATATCGGACATGATATGAAGGTGCATGATATCACCTATGAGAACAGTCAGGCCCGTGAGCGTACGCAGATCCTGATGGATGTGGCCAATCAGGTGAACGGTCTTGTGGTGGGTACTGGCGACCTCTCTGAACTGGCGCTGGGATGGGCCACGTATAATGGTGACCACATGTCGATGTATGGTGTGAATGCGGGTGTTCCCAAGACGCTCATTCGCTATCTGGTGACTTTTGTAGCAGGAGAGATGGCTACAGAAACCTTGCTGGATATCGTAGATACACCGATTTCCCCTGAGCTGATTCCTGCGGATAAGAACGGCAAGATCAAGCAGAAGACGGAAGACCTGGTGGGTCCTTACGAGCTCCACGATTTCTTCATCTATTATTTCATGCGCTTCGGTTTCAGTCCGCAGAAGATCTTTGTGCTGGCACAGAAGGCCTTTGCTAAGACCTACGACGACGATACCATCAAGAAGTGGCTCATTACGTTCTGTCGTCGGTTCTTCACCCAGCAGTTCAAGCGTTCTTGTCTGCCTGATGGTCCGAAGGTGGGTACCGTAAGTCTCTCTCCGCGTGGCGACTGGCGCATGCCAAGTGATGCCTCCTATACCCTCTGGCTTAAAGAGTGCGAGAATTTATAAAATTACACAGTAGGAACCGACCCTACTGTGTAATTTGTTAAAAAATGAGCTAGCTGAATGCTAGCTCATTTTTATTCTCATGCAGTGTGATGTGGATCGTGGAACCTAAGGGCAGGTCGCCATTCACGATCAGGTCGCTCACCCCGTCCTCGATATAGTTCTGGATGGCGCGCTTCAGCGGACGGGCACCGAACTGCACATCATAGCCCTTCAACGCCACAAACTCCTTGGCTTCTTCGGAGAGGTCGATCCTGTAGCCTATCTGGTCGATACGCTTGTAGAGGCCCCTCAGTTCGATGTCGATGATCTGCTTGATGGCATCCATATCCAGCTGGTCGAAGGTGATGATCTCGTCGAGACGGTTCAGGAACTCTGGCGAGAACTGCTTCGAGAGCGCCTTCTGCACGATGCTGCGCGCATGTTCCTTATCCTCTTCGTTGAGCATGAGTCCGTTGCTGCCAGCAGCACTGAAGCCCACACCGCGCCCGAAATCCTTCAGCTGACGCGTTCCTGCGTTCGAGGTCATGATGATCACCGTATTGCGGAAGTCTACCAGACGGCCGTTGCCATCTGTCAGACGACCCTCGTCGAGCACCTGCAGCAGCAGGTTGTAGACATTGGCGTGGGCCTTCTCAATCTCGTCGAGCAGCACGATGGAGTAGGGGTGACGACGCACGCGCTCCGTCAGCTGTCCGCCTTCCTCATATCCCACATAGCCCGGAGGGGCACCGATGAGTCGTGAGGTATTGAAACTCTCCGTATATTCGCTCATGTCGATGCGGATAAGGGCATCGCTGCTACCGAACATGAATTCAGCCAGCTTCTTGGCCAGATAGGTCTTTCCCACACCCGTAGGTCCGAGGAACATGAACACCCCGATGGGATGGTTGGGCTCCCTCAGCCCCACGCGGTTGCGCTGGATGGCCTTCACCATCTTGTCAATGGCCTTGTCCTGTCCGATCACAGTCCCTTTCAGCTCCTGCAACATACCTTTCAGGCGGATACCCTCCTGTTCAGCCATACGCTGCACGGGCACACCCGTCATGATCGACACCACATCGGCCACCTGTTCAGCATCCACCACCTGACGCTCCTCGCCTTCACCCTTGCTCCAACGCTCGTTCATCTCCTTGAGCTCAGCCTCCAGAACGGTCTGACGGTCACGGTAGCCCGCAGCCAGTTCGAAGTTCTGGTTCTTCACTGCCTGGTTCTTGCGCTCTTTCAGGCGGGCAATCTCCTGTTCCTTCTCAAGGATCTCTGGCGGGATCTGTGCATTAGAAAGATGTACGCGCGAGCCCGTCTCGTCCAGAGCGTCGATAGCCTTATCAGGCATGAAGCGGTCTGTCACATAACGGTCTGTCAAATTGACACACGCCACCAGTGCCTCGTCGGTATAGCTCACGTGGTGGTGATGCTCGTAGCGGTCCTTGATATTTCTGAGTATCTGCAGGGTCTCCTCGCGTGAGGTCGGCTCTACGATCACCTTCTGGAAACGGCGCTCCAAGGCTCCGTCCTTCTCAATCGAGTTGCGGTATTCGTCGAGCGTCGTGGCACCGATACACTGGATGGTGCCTCTGGCCAGTGCGGGTTTCAGGATATTGGCGGCATCCATCGAGCCCGGTGTCGAACCGGCTCCGATCAGTGTGTGAATCTCGTCGATGAACACGATCACCTCGGGATTCGCCTCTATCTCTTTCATCAGCGCCTTCAGTCGCTCCTCAAACTGTCCGCGATACTTCGTTCCTGCCACCACGCCCGTCATGTCGAGGGTGTAGATACGCTTACCGAAGAGCATCGGACTGGTATGATGGGCGGCTATCTGCTGGGCAAGGCCTTCTACGATGGCGCTCTTGCCCACACCTGGCTCACCTATTAATATAGGATTATTCTTTTTGCGTCGACCGAGGATCTCGATCACACGTTGTATCTCTTTCTCACGGCCTACGCAGGGGTCGAGCTTGCCCTCAGTGGCAGCTGTCGTCAGGTCGATGCCGAAGGTGTCGAGCACGGGTGTCTTCGACTCGGTCTTCTTCTGTGTGGTGGCAGTGGTGCCCGACTTCGCAGATGCTCCTGACTTCCCTGAAGCATTCGTCTCCTCGTATTCCTCCTCCTCTTCGTCGGGGAGGCCGATGCCGTTCTTGATCTCTGTATTTTGCGGGGCGAAGAACATCGCCATCGCATCTTCGTAATTCATATTGTTCAATTCTAAAATTTGTTTGGCACTGTTGTTGGCTGCATCATGCAGGATGGCCAGCAGTAGGTGCTGTTCGTCAACTTTCGTCGTCCGCTGGATACGGGCCTCGAGCACCGCCAGCTTCAGGATGTTGCTCGCCTTCTCGTTGAGCACAAGCTCATTGGTATAGATGGGCTGTCGTATCTCGTCCTCTCTGACGCGGTTCTCAAGCTCCGTCTTGATGGAGGGCAGGTTCAGGTTCAGGCGGTGGAACACGTCGATCACCGGACCGTCCTTCATTCTGAGAATGCCCAGCAGCAGATGCTCCGGACCCACCGAACGACTGGCCAATCTGGCAGCTTCCTCACGCGAATAGGCGAGGATTTCGGATACCTTTGGTGTAAACTGACTTGTCATATTCTGTGCAAAGTTACAAATAATTCTGCAAACATCATGCCAAAAATCCTAAAAACTTTCCGCTAAATAAGCTTAAAAGGTTTGGTGGGATGCAAAAAATTGACTACCTTTGCACGGTTAAAAACGCGTCAGCGGGCTTAAAAATGCCCTTAAACGCAAAATCGATGAAAAAGTAAGAGAGTAAAAAGGTAAAAAAGTAAAAGATAAAAATCAATGGATCAAACATTCGACAACGACAGAATTATCAAAATCAACATCGAGGAAGAGATGAAATCCAGCTACATCGACTACTCCATGTCAGTCATCGTAGCCCGTGCCCTTCCCGATGTGCGCGACGGCTTCAAGCCCGTACACCGTCGTATCCTCTACGGTATGATGAACATCAACAACGTCAGCACACAACCTTATAAGAAATGTGCGCGCGTGGTAGGTGAGGTGCTCGGTAAGTACCATCCTCATGGCGACTCTTCAGTCTATGGTGCCCTCGTTCGTATGGCACAGGACTGGAACATGCGCTACACCCTTGTCGACGGACAGGGTAACTTCGGTTCCGTCGACGGTGACTCACCCGCTGCCATGCGATACACAGAGTGCCGACTCTCGAAGATGGGAGAGCACATCATGGACGACCTCGACAAGGAGACCGTCGACATGGCGCCCAACTTCGACGACTCGCTCGAAGAGCCTACCGTCATGCCTACCAAGGTGCCAAACCTCTTGGTGAACGGTGGTAACGGTATTGCTGTCGGTATGGCTACCAACATGCCTACCCACAACCTGGGTGAGGTCATCGACGGCTGCTGTGCCTATATCGACAACCCCGACATCGACACCGATGGCCTGATGCAGTACATCCCGGGTCCCGACTTCCCCACAGGAGCCTATATCTATGGACTCTCGGGCGTGCGCGATGCCTATGAGACTGGTCGTGGCCGTATCGTGATGCGTGCCAAGGCAGAGATCGAGGCAGGAGAGGCTCACGACAAGATCGTCGTCACCGAGATTCCTTACGGTGTCAACAAGGCCGACCTCGTGGCCTATATCGCCGACCTCGCCAACCAGCACAAGATTGAGGGTGTGGCCAATGTCAACGATGAGTCAGGCCGTCAGGGTATGCGTATCGTGGTCGACTGCAAGCGCGACTGCAATGCCAACGTGCTGCTCAACAAGCTCTTTAAGATGACTGCCCTGCAGAGCTCGTTCTCTGTCAACAATATCGCCCTGGTCAAGGGCCGTCCCCGTCTGCTCTCCCTGAAGGAGTGCGTGAAATATTTCGTGGAGCACCGTCATGATGTGACCATCCGTCGCACCAAGTACGACCTGCGCAAGGCCCAGGAGCGTGCCCACATCCTCGAGGGCTTGATCATCGCCGTCAACAATATCGACGAGGTGGTACACATTATCCGTAACAGTAAGACCCCGACCGATGCCCAGCGCAATCTGGAAGCCCGCTTCGAACTCGACGAGCTCCAGTCGAAGGCCATCGTCGATATGCGTCTCTCTCAGCTCACAGGCCTGCGTGTCGACCAGCTCCATCAGGAGTTCGACGACCTGCAGAAGCTCATTGCTGAGTTGCAGGAGATCCTCGACAATCCCGAGCGTTGTAAGGAAGTGATGAAGAACGACCTGCTCGAGGTGAAGGAGAAGTATGGCGACGAGCGTCGTACGGAGATCATCCCCTTCGACCATGAGTTCAATGCCGAGGACTTCTATCCCGACGATCCTGTGGTCATCACCATCAGCCACATGGGCTATATCAAGCGCACCAAGCTCGACGAGTTCCACGAGCAGGGACGCGGTGGAGTAGGAGCGAAGGCTGCCCGTCATCGCGACAACGATTTCACCGAGTATATCTATCCCGCCACGATGCACAACACGCTGCTTTTCTTCACGCAGAAGGGCCGCTGCTACTGGCAGAAGTGCTACGAGATCCCCGAGGGCGACAAGAACTCGAAGGGCCGTGCCATCCAGAACATGCTCAATATCGAGCCCGACGACTCCATCAATGCCGTGCTGCGCATCAAGAACTTCAACGACGAGGAGTTCATGCAGTCACACTATGTGGTGTTCGCCACCAAGCAGGGTATCATCAAGAAGACCCGCCTCGATGCCTATAAGAACGTGCGTGCTGCTGGTGTCATCGCCATCAATATCAACGAGGGCGACGAGGTGGTAGGCGTCCGCCTGACCAACGGCCACAACGAACTGCTGATGGCCAACCGCAACGGACGTGCCGTTCGCTTCGACGAGAACGATGTCCGCACCATGGGCCGTGTGGCTACGGGTGTGATCGGTATGCGTCTCGACGGCGACGACGACGAGGTGGTAGGCATGGTCTGCGTCAACGATCCCAACGAGGAGACCATCATGGTCGTTTCTGAGAACGGCTATGGCAAGCGCTCCGAGGTGGAGGACTATCGTAAGACCGCCCGCGGTGCCAAGGGTGTGAAGACCCTCGCCATCACCGAGAAGACAGGTCGTCTGGTAGCCATCAAGGTGGTCACCGACGAGAACGACCTCATGATCATCAACAAGTCGGGCATCCTCATCCGTCTGAAGGTGGCCGATGTGCGTGTCATGGGCCGTGCCACCCAGGGTGTGCGTCTCATCAACCTCGCCAAGAAGAACGATACCATCGCCAGCGTCTGCAAGGTGATGCACTCTCAGGCTGAGGAAGAGGACATCGAGGAGGCTGAGATCACCGATGAGGCCGCAGGGCCGCAGAAGGAGGATTAAACCCCTGATTTCACCAAACGTCAAATAACCGATTCGACAACGAATTAAAAAGTATATTAGTAAATAATTAAATTTGAAAAGGCTTATGAAAAAATTAATGATGATGGCAATGATGCTGGTGGCCAGCGCTACCGCATTTGCCGGTGACAGCGACGCTTTGAAGGCTATCCTCAAGGCAAAGGACTATGCAGAGGCTCAGTCTCTGATCAGCAGCTCTCTCGCACAGCTTACTGACGCTAGTGAGAAGGCAAGGGCCTACAACAAACTGGTAGACCTGGCTTACGAGAAGTTCCAGAAGGAAGACAATATCAGAACCACCAATATGGTGATGAAGAAGAACGACCCCGTGGATGTCGAGGGTATGGTTGCTGCAGGTAAGGTGGCTCTCGAGGCTGCTATGGAGTGCGACAAGTACGACCAGCAGCCCAACGACAAGGGCAAGGTGGCCGTCAAGTTCCGTCAGAAGAACCAGGACCGTCTGAAGGCGCTCCGTCTGAGCATTCTCCAGCAGGGTATCGAACTGGCCAACAACGAAAAGAACAAGGAGTCGTTCGAGAACTTCGACATCTACCTCA
Organism: Prevotella sp.; assembly: GCA_016290175.1. Classification (GTDB taxonomy): domain Bacteria; phylum Bacteroidota; class Bacteroidia; order Bacteroidales; family Bacteroidaceae; genus Prevotella. The sequence goes on from JAEETD010000001.1 coordinate 37,727, forward strand.
CCAGCGCCAAGTCTGCTTTCTACGAGGGTGTTGAGGGTGTTGCCAAGAACGACCCCAACCTGGGTGTGGCTGCCTTCTACGGAGGCCGTGCTGCCTATAACCTGGAGAAGTTCGACAAGGCCATCGAGTACTTCAAGATCGGTGTGGCCGATACCGCCAAGCAGATCCACGACCTCAGCTTCGACTTCCTGCTCTACACCATGCGTAACAAGCAGAAGACCGCTGCCGACTCTGCCCAGTACATCAAGGACATGCTCGAGCTCTATCAGCAGTTTCCCGATGCAGAGCAGATCTATAGCTCTCTCTCTGATGCATATATCACTCAGGGTATGAATGCCGAGGTGATCAAGCTCGCTGAGGAGCGCATGGCCAAGTATCCCGACTCTTCTCTGCCTCATGTCTACAAGGCATTCCTGCTGATGCAGGACAAGAAGTACGACGATGCCATTGCTGAGTTCGCCAAGGTCAAGGAGGACAATTCGCCTGTATTCCTGAACAGTATCTTCAACAGCGCTGTCTGCAAGTACAACAAGGCTTCCGAGTTCAACGAGGCTAACTCTGACATCCGTACCGGTCGTCTGAAGCCCGCCGATCACGACAAGTTCATGAACATGCTGAAGGACGCCCAGGCCGACTTCGAGAAGGCCAAGGAGCTCGATCCCGAGCAGAAGACCGTGAAGTGGCAGTATCTGCTTCACAATGTCTACACCCTGACCGGTCAGAAGGAAAAGGCTGCCGCTCTCGAGTAATCAGCACACATCCTAGATCTGTTTTTTTTAGATACAGATTTTTAGAGGGATAGATTTTTTTGTCGGAAAAAGACGAAAAAAAATCTATCCCTCTTCTATTTACCTCGGTCGTCAAGACCGAAACAGCCTAGTCATTAATCAGGTCGTCGCCACCGTCGCCGCCGCCTCCGGGAGTATCACCGCCACCGGGTGTTTCACCACCGCCTGGCGTGTCACCTCCGCCTGGGGTCTCACCTCCGCCGGGAGTATCTCCGCCTGGCGTATCGCCTCCTTCGCCAGAGCCTGACCCTCCTTCTCCTTCTCCGGAGCCTGAGCCGCCGGGTGTCTCGCCGCCCTCGCCTTCGCCAGACCCACTGCCGCCGGGCGTCTCGGTTCCGGTTCCGGTCTGATTACCCTGATTATTCTGATTCTCGGTGCTGGTGCCGCCGCCCTGTTTGCGGTCGAGCATATCCTGATATATCTTTATCGTTCCGTTCCACGTCTTGATGAATGCCTCGTAGCTTGCGGGGTCGTCGGCGAAGAGCGATGCACCCTCGATGATGGCGCAGAGCTCGTCGTACAGGCGGTCGCACTCCTGTCGCGCGCTGGCCAGCGCGCCCATCACCTTCTCGCTCATTTCAGCACCTTCCAGCAGACGGAGCGACTTCACGTCCTCCTGCCCGGCCACCATCTCGTTGAAGAAGTACATGCCGTTGATCGTCCCCAGGTGCTGCTGCATCTCCGTGGTCGAGAGGTCGGTGATGAGGTTTTCCATCTGTCCCGTCTCCTCGTCGATCTGCGCGGATACCTTTACCTTGTAGAGGTTGAACACCTTGAGCAGCGCGGTGGCAGCGGCGTCGAGCTGTGCCATGCCGGAGCCGGCCCAGGCCTGAACGAGGCGGTGCAGGCGCGAGTAGAACGTGTCGCGCCGCAGGTCGGCGGCCGTGCGCTGGGCCACGATCTCGCTGGCGCGGAATTGCATGTAGTAGCGGTCCTCGTTGGCGAATGCTGCCACAATGGCAGCCAGTGCCGTCACGATGCGCTGGGCTGTGAAGCCGGCGGCGGTGGCCGCCGTGATGTAGGCTTGGATGAACGCGAAGTGCTGCGCATTCGTCAGGTCACGCTTGTAAAGTCTGTTGAATTTTCCCATAATTTGTAATTTTAGTTTTGTTATTGAATAATTTCTGATGGTTCCCGGCGCGCGGGAAGCCTTTTTTCCTTAAAAACCGTCTCCCGGCGTGCGGGAAGTCATTTTTCGCTTTGAAAATCGTTTCCCGGCGCGCGGGAAGTCATTTTTCGATTTAAAAACCGTTTCCCGACGCGCGGGAAGTCGTTTTTCGTCTTAAAAACCGTTTCCCGACGCCCGGGAAGTCGTTTTTTGCTTTAAATCTCGTTTCCCGACGCTCGGGAAAAGATTGAAAAAGGAGGGCGGTGCCGTCCGCCGTGGCGTTGGGCGCCGCCCTCCTGAGTCCTGGGGACTGGCTCCTGTGGCACAGCCCAGGTGCCTGTCCCCGGGACTAGGATGTGACTGTCACAAAGTATCCAGACCCCGCTGTGACAGGTCAGAATGCGAGGCAGGCACGAACGCCGCATAAGCCGTCCTTCGAGCCATAGGTGAAGTAGGCACCGCTAGTGTGGTTGATAAAGTTCGGAGTCCTCACTTTGTTAATATTTATCTCCGTATTCGACCAATAGCTGGCCGTCAAGTCACTTGCTCCTGCGGCAGTGAGATAAGCTGTCAGACCGTCGTAGTTCATATATTTGCTGGGTTCTGCTTCTGCAGTACCGGTGGCTCCACAGCCGATGAGCATGTACTGCCAGTCTATGATAGTAGGCAGGCGCCATGTTCCGCCTGTGATGGGCTTACTAGTGTTCCATGCGTTGCACCATTCGGCTGCGGTCTTGCCGCCGTTATTGCTACCTGAATTGTCCCAGCTCAGCGAACTGCTGCTCACATTCTCCAGCGCGATGGCCAGGCCGTTGGTGCAGCCGCTCTCCGAGCCCATGTAGGCCACCATGGCCACGGCGGTCACGCCGCTGGGCAGGTTGTCCTTGTCGGCGGCTGCGTATGCCAGACCGTCGCTACCGACGATATCGCCGACTACTGCCGATGTAAGTGTATGGCCAACAACCTGCTTCGTCATCGTCAGCGTGCCGGCGTAATACGAGCCAGCTGCGAAACTATAACCCGTCTTGGTGGCGATGTAAGTGTCGGAGCCGACGGTGGCGGTGTAGGTAATCGTTAACGCAGCGAGTGAAGGCGGCGTTGTACTTAAAGCTGTTGCGACGTCACTAGCATTTGGCAGTGCGCAGTAGAAAATGCCATCGCCATTGGCTGTATAGGTCGCAGCCGATGGAGTGAAAGTGTACTCATTAAGAGTCATTGCCCCTGCCGACATAGTCATCTTCAACGATGTTGGATTGATTGTGGTTGTTCCGTCGGTGGTGAGCGTGAGTTTCAGTATGGCCGTATAGGTTGTGAAAGTGGCTGAAGCCTTTGTGGTGATGTCTGTCCCGCTGATAGCATCGACCTCAACGATAGCCGTGGCACAGTCTAAGGCAGATGCGCTTTCCAACGTTCCTGTCTGAGCCGCAAAAGCAGCGACACTGAAGGCGCTGGGGTGATAGACCAGCATCAGCTTGTCACCAGCTGCTGCTCCCGAGATAGTTCCCCTAAACGTTGCTGCATCGCCGTCTGCAGATATCGTGCCTGCGACAGGGCTGATGGTTCCTAACAGATTAGCGGGGATGCATTCACTGCGACTTGCTGCCTTAAAGACAGACAACACATCTGTTGTCTCCCATTTGGCCACGAGTTTCGAACCGTCGAGTTCGAGCGCGCGGGTAGCGGCGCCGCCTTTCGAGGCGTTGATGGTGAGTGTATATACTTTCTCGCCAGCGGGGTTGGCGTTCTGCTCAATGATGCTGTCATCGCTTGAGCATGCTGCGAAGGCGGCTCCTGCCATCAGCAGGGCGGCCAGGGTGCGGATGTTGCTAAAATACTTTTTCATAATGCGTTCCTCCATTTTTTAAAGTCCATAAGGGAGTGGATCACCATACGGGAAATTACGGTCGCCATTAAAGCTGCCGGCCAGGATCTGCGGCTGTTGTTTCAACTCGAAGACCTCCATCTGGGGCTTCTCATAAAATCTCTTCTGTTTCATAAGCTTGATTGTTAAAACGTTGATTAATGATAAATAATAAAAATTGTTATTTGCGCGCAAAGATACTAAAATCCCCGTTAAAATCAAAAAAAAAAAATAAAGAAAAGTTAATTCCGTAACTTTTCTTTATTTTCTGCCGTTTTTCCTTCGTTTATTTCAGTCTGTAGAAGACACCCGTCAGTCCTCTGTCAGGTCCATAATAATGAAGTCGATAATTTGGTCTATCATACTAAAACTTATTAAATCAAAGGCCAAAGGTACTCATTTTAAGCCAAATATTGGATCCTCTTCGATTGTCGGTAAAACGACGAAACGGGCAAAAGAAATATCCCCGGCTTGCAGCGGTATGCAAGTCGGGGATTTTCAGGTGATTCGGTTGGGGCTCGAACCCAAGACCTACTGCTTAGAAGGCAGTTGCTCTATCCAGCTGAGCTACCGAACCGGCCTTGCTTTTTATTAGCGGGTGCAAAGGTAGACATTTTTTTGCAAACAGCCAAATAATTCCACAACAATTGTTGTTTCATCTCATATATGGGTTGTATCTTATCTCGTCAGCCATCGTGGTCTGAGGGCCGTGACCCGGGTAAACGGTCGTGTCGGCAGGCAGCTGTTTTGAGAGATACTGGAGTGAGGCCATCATTTCCACATAACTGCCACGCTCAAAATCGGTGCGCCCGATGCTCATTCGGAAAAGGGTGTCGCCACTGAAGGCTGCATGTTCCTTGGCATCATAGAAGACGATGCTTCCAGGGGTGTGACCGGGGGTGCTGAGGATCTGCCAGGTGTGGGTGCCGAACGTGATGGTGTCGCTGTTAGTCAGATAGGTGTCTGTGGGGGGCACGTCAAGATGGACGGGTATGCCAAGAATATCGCTCGTCTGCTGCTCCATCTTTTCCATGAGGAAGCTGTCGTCCTGATGGGCCTTGGGCTTCAGACCGAAAGCACGGAAGATAAAGCCGTTGCCCATGCAGTGGTCGAAATGGCCGTGGGTGCAAAGCAGATGGCGGGGTGTCAGCTTGTTATCCCTGACATAACCGATGATGGCCTGTGCCTCTTCCGGATAGTAAGCGCCACAGTCGATGATGACACAGTCGTTTGTCTCGTCGCTGACAACATAGCAGTTCTCAGAGAGCATATTGCAGGTGAAGCATTTGATGATGAGCATAGTCTATTGATTTAGCATGGGAGGTAGATGACATGTTTCTCCTTGAACCACTCCTCCTGGAAGAAACTGCTGATCTCTGTGGTCTGGACGATGTTCCTGAAGGGGTGTATCTCTGCCTGCAGGTCGCCGCCTTTGAGGCAGAGGATGCCGTTGGGCAGGGCATTCTGCTGCTTCTTGGAGATGTTCTTCCTGACAATCCTGACGAGATCGGGCAGCGGCATGACGGCACGGCTCACCACAAAGTCGTAGTGGCCCTTCTCGTCTTCACCACGCAGGTGCGCAGGCTGACAGTTCTTCAGTCCGATGGCATTACAGACTTCCTGAGCGACACGGATCTTCTTGCCCGTGCCGTCGATGAGTTTGAACTGGCATTCGGGGAAGAGAATGGCCAGCGGAATGCCAGGGAACCCACCGCCAGTGCCGAAATCGAGAACCGTGGTGCCCGGACGGAAATTGATGACCTTGGCGATGGCCATCGAGTGAAGCACGTGGTGCTCATAGAGGTTGTCGATGTCCTTGCGGGAGATGACATTGATCTTGTCGTTCCAGTCACGGTAGAGGGCATCGAGGGCTTCTATCTGGCTCAGCTGCTGTGGCGTCAGGTCGGGAAAGTATTTGCTGATGAGTGGATGCATAATCAGAGATTCTTATTCAGGATGTCGTCGATGTCGGAGTAGGAGAGTGTCAGTTCCACGCTGCCTTTCTCGTAGGGGGCTATCTCGTAGGGATTATAGATAAACGTGATGGTCTCCTCGCCGAGGACGAAGTTTTCGGAGGGGAACATATCCATCGAGTAGAGGTATCCCTGATCCTTCAGTTCCTTCAGGTTGCTGGCTCCTGTATACGAACAGAGTGCTTTCTGGAGGATGGTGCTCAACTGGCGCTCATAGCCGGGAACAAAGACATCGGCCAGCATGAGCTGACGGCCTGTGAGCTGCTCGAAGTTAATGGTAAGATGCTGGTTGATGCCGTGGGCACCGCCTTCATAATAGTCGAGGTAGACATGATAGACCGTCGCACCCTTGTAGCCTTGTTCTGTGGAGGTCTTGACGATATAGTGATAATTATACCATTCCCCCTTCTTCTTATTATCCAGGTCCTGATTGTATAAGTGCAGAAGGTTGTACTTATAACTGGCAGTATACATATTGGCAAAGGAATCGACGGCCATCTGCATGGGGACATCCTGCATGTTGAGCAGACGTTTCTCGATGATGTTGTTGATGATCTCGGCCTTATGTTCTCCGTTGGCCTCGGTGGCATACGACAATTCCAGGTGGACATTACACGTAGGAGAGTCGTCCTGAGATGTCAGTCTGACGGTCTTGTCTGCGGTGGCTACTTCAAAGTTGATGCTTTCGTCGGTACTTCCGCAACCTGTCATAAGGAAAAACAGGGTGGCAAGGATGATTAATTTCTTCATAAATTCATTTTTGATATCATAATTATCGGCAAAAGTACACTTAATTTAGGAATTTCGCAAATTTCTCGCAAAAAAAACGTAATTTTGCAGCCAAAATAATGGAATTATGCAAGAAAGGCAACTGAAAGCAGCGTTATTCGACCTTGACGGAGTGGTGTTTGACACTGAACCCCAGTACACGGTTTTCTGGGGTGAGCAGTGTCGTATGTACCATCCTGAGCATCCCGGACTGGAACAGGAGATCAAGGGTTCTACGCTGACTCAGATCTATGACTGTTGGTTCAGTGGTCCGCTGCTGAAAGAGCAGCCTGTCATCACGGAACGGCTGAATGCCTATGAACAGCAGATGGACTATGACTATATCGAGGGCTTTATCGCCTTTGTCGATGATCTGCGCAGGAATGGTGTGAAGACAGCCGTCGTGACCAGCTCGAATATCCCCAAGATGGAGAGCGTATACAGGAAGCAGCCAGGATTCAAGATGCTCTTCGATGCCATTCTGACTTCGGAGGATTTCGAGCGCAGCAAGCCCGATCCTGACTGTTATCTGAAAGCAGCCCGGAAACTGGGTGTCGGTGCCGGTGGCTGTGTGGTGTTCGAAGACAGTGTGAACGGCCTGCGTTCGGGGATGGCTGCCCAGATGAAAGTGGTGGGGTTGCTGACTACCAATCCCCTGGATATCGTCGCTCCACTGTCGGATATACAGGTGACGGACTATACTGGCATGACGTTTGAATCTGTTTCCCATTCCCTTAATTTCTTGTAGACGATGAATACGCAGAATACCCCCGTACATATCCGGTTATGGCACCGCGACTTCTGGCTGATGGCCATTGCCAATCTGCTGTTGACGGTGGCGGTTTATGCGCTGATTCCTGTGATGCCCAGATGGCTGATGCAGACAGAGAACCTTACGCTGCAGGAAACGGGAATGATCATGGGGGCGTTCGGTGTCGGAATATTCCTGTTTGGCTGTTTCACATCCTATCTGGTACAGCGTTTCCGACGGAATATCGCCTGTGTCTGGGCAATTTTGCTGATGACGGCTCTCCTGGGGTGGCTTTATTATCTGGATCTGCAGAAATCGCAGTTCTTTGACTTTCAGATCCTTCTGGTTCAGCGGTTGGCACTTGGAGCAGCCTTCGGAGTAGCACAGATGATTCTGTCGAGTACGCTTATCATTGATACTTGCGAGTCGTTCCAACGGACGGAAGCCAATCACTCTGCCTCATGGTTCTCGCGGTTTGCCCTCTCCATAGGCCCTCTGACCGGACTGATTGTTGACCGTCTGGCAGGCTTCAGCAATGTATTGCTGGTGACGATAGGGTGTTCTTTGGCTGCCATCATCTTTATCTTGTTGGTGCATTTCCCCTTTAGGACGCCTGAAGAGAATGTCAGGGTGGTGAGCCTCGACCGTTTCTTCCTGCCACAAGGATGGCCGTTGACCATCAATCTGATTATCGTGACGTTTATCATGGGGTTGTTGCTGTCGACGACGCACTCTGAATTGTTCTACGGCATGGTGATGGTGGGATTCATGGCGGCCTTGGTGGCTCAGCGCTTCGTATTCCGTGATGCCGACATTGAGAGTGAGGTCATCACGGGTCTGGTGCTGATAAGTGTAGCCCTGTTGATGATGCTGACCCGCCAGCAGACGATCGTCTCGTTTGCTGCACCGATGTTCATTGGCTTCGGACTGGGCATCATCGGCTCCAGGTTCCTGCTGTTCTTCATCAAGCTGAGCCGTCATTGTCAGCGCGGAACGGCACAGAGTACTTTCTTCCTGGCATGGGAATGCGGACTGGCACTTGGCGTAGGTACAGGCTATGGACTGCTGGAACTGCAGGCTGGTCTTGTGCTGCAGGTATCACTCGTGACGGCCGTGGCTGCGCTCCTGTTCTATCATTTCTTTACGCACGGCTGGTATCTCAGACACAAGAACCGTTAGGCCACACCGCAGATGCGGGCATAGGGACAATGCTGACATCGCTCACTGTCGTCGGTAGGCACAAAACTGATAGCAGGATTGAAGATGTCGCTGATGATGCTGTCAAGATGCTGCATGAAGGATTCTGAGACCGTTGCTATGTCTGTGACAGGTTCACGGCCAAGACAGAGGGTCGGGTCATAGTCGTCGGTGCCTGCATGCTGGATGAACAGGAGGGCAGGGGAGACTGACGTCTGATTGGACTTGAGCCTGACGATGTGGCTGTAGAGGAATGCCTGCAGGTAATAATCACTGTGATTCTTGATGCCCTCTGGTGCAAAGATGGCCTCGACATCGGCAAAGGGCTTGAGCCGCTTGCTACCCGTCTTGTAGTCTATCACCCGGATGACCTGTTTGCCATCGGAAGTGGTGATGCTGTCGAGACGGTCGATCGTTCCTCCGATAGTCGTAGTAAAGGTGTTATCGCCAGAGGTGATGGTGTAATCCATCTTGACGAGCTTCTCCAACCCATGGATGGTAAAGGGCGTGAGACGGAGGTCTATCTCGAGCAGTTGCCGGATGTATTTGATGATGACCTCGCGGCTGATGATCTGAAGGCCGTCGAGCGGTGGCAATTGCCGGGATGCGTCTTTTATCCGGAACAGATCCTCCTTGATGGCTTCGTCAACGGCACGCTCAATATCCACTTCGGTCTTGAGCTGATATTCTATGTCGGACGCCTTGATATAAGAGCTCCGCTGCCTGAGTTTCTTGTAGATGAGTTGGGCAGCCAGGTGGAAGATGTTTCCGAAGACGCGTTGGTCGATGGTGTCTTCATCATTGTAGTCAGGCTCGACGATGCCACTCACATAATAATAGAAGAACTGCAGCTGACAGCGCATATAACGGTTGATGGCTGTCGGGGACAGCATCTTGCCTGCAAAGAGGTTGCGCAGTATCTGCATCACCGCATCGGTCTTGTTGATGGGCTGGAGAGTCCGCTGTATCAGTGACTGACCAGCCTGAAGGGTCTGGAAGGTAATCCGGTGGTTGCTCTCTACCATCATCTGCAGCATGAAGCGGGACATTTCACCCGTCTGACCATCATTGGTGGAGTTGTTGTAGACCAGTGTGATGTCGTTGGCACGCTGGAGCAGACGGTGGAAATAATAGGCATAGATGGCTACCTTGTGGTCGATGGTTGTGAGGCCATAGGCCTTGCGGATGCTGTATGGGATGAACGAGGTATCGCTGACGCCCTTGGGGAGGTTGCCCTCATTGCAGGAGAGCAGCAGTACATGGTCGAAGTCGATGTTGCGTGTCTCAAGGACGCCCATGATCTGGATGCCTTCAATGGGTTCACCGTGAAAGGGTATGCTCGTAGCAGATACGATCTGTGTGATCAGTCTCTGCAAGGTGAGGGTATCGATATTGAGCGTACCGCTATTGACAAGATCGCTGAGACGGTTCAACAGGGTGTACATACGGAAAAGACTCTCATGGGTAATGGGTGATGAAGCGGTAGTGTCGGTGCCGATGTTCTTCGCAATCAGACGGATGACTGACAACAGCCAGAGAAGCAGGGTCTTGTTGAATTCGTCCTTGTTGTCACACGCCATTGAGAAGAGCAGAGTGAGTCCTTCATCTTTTGAAAGCAATGCTTTATCAGGAAAGTATATCTTTTTGGTATTCAGCTCGTTGTAGAGTTCATTGTATTGTATGGAAATGTAGCGGGCATAGGGGTGGCGCAATACATGGTTGACATGACGGAGCCGATAATTTCCAGTCCCGACGACATAGCCATTCGTCTGGAGTGTGATGAGCAGATTGACCAGGGAGACCACAGGTGTCTGAGAGAGCGGATAACCTGTTGTGATATTGACTTTCTGTACTTCTGTGGGAATGCAATGGATGACGGTCTGCAACAGATTCTCATTGCCTAGGACCACCGCCGTCTTCCTGTTGTCGGCAATGCGGTTCTGCTGTTGCAGCCAGGTGCTGATATAGCGGGCCTGGATATTCTCTGTTGGTGCAGAAATGAATGTGATCGTCTTCGGTCTGGCGAAATTGCTGTAGATATTATCGTCTTTGTCGTCCAGTTCATTAGGAAAGAGATCCAGATACTGGGCAATGTAGTAGCCTGCCTCATTTTTAAGGTAATGTCGGTCATAATCCCAGTAGAAACGGGCCTTTCCCTGCTGCTTCATACGTTGGAAGAGCGTCTGCTCTACCTGCTGGAGCATATTGAATCCGATGAAGATATAGGTGCCGTATCTGAAATCGATATCTGCCTGTTCGGCCACTTCACGATAGAGTGCCCCTTCATAGGCCAGTCCCTGCGCGGACAGTCTCTGATTAAAGGCAAGGTAGATGTCGTGAATATGGGTCCAAAGCTGCAGGAAACGCTGCTTCAGTTCGCTGTTATGCTCTTCATTGAAATTGCTGAAGAATTTGCGAAGGATTTCCCGTTGTGTATCCGTGAGATAGGATGTGTCGTCATACTCGTGGATATCGCGCAGATTACTTAGGACATGCTCCGCAGAGGCCATGTTCTTGTCGATATCGTCGAAATCAGACAGTAGCAGCTGTCCCCATCCGTAGAAATGGTCGAGGCTTTCGTTGATGCCCGTACACTGGGTAAAGCACTGGTGGAGCTCACATACCAGTTTGATGGGGTCGGCCACCTGCCGCTGGCTGTGACTGCGGAAGAGTTCGCTGATGGTGATATAGGTAGGACTCCAAAGAGGCTTGCCAGCCAGACGTGCCAGGTGCTCATTGAGGAAAAGTGCTGCCCGCTTGTTGGGGAAGACAACGACAATCTCCGACAGGTTGGTACCGTATTTCCTGAGCAGATCGGCTGCGACGTATTCGAGAAAGGATTTCATAGCGTGCGGATTATGGTTGTTTGAATGATACTTCTGTTATCTTGTTTGAATAGACAAACCAGAGGAATCCCTTGATGTTGGAATGCCCCATGTCAGCCAGCAACTGCATATATTGCCGGACCTGATCGTGGTATTCGTCTTTCGGACTACCGAACTTAAAGTCGACCACCACCCATTCATTGCCGTCTGTCATCACGCGGTCGGGGCGTCGCTCAATGACCTCTCCATCTTCAACGGTCAGGATCGTACATTCATTGAAGAGTGTCCAACGGTCTGAGAACCAATCTGCCACCCGTGGGTTCTGCAGTCGTTTGCGGAGCATGGATGAGATCTTTTCGGCCGTTATCTGTTCATCGTAGAGGATTCCCTCAAGCTGAAGGCGTTTTAAGGCAACGTCAATATCAGCGGTTGTACGGATGGTTGAGAATATCTGGTGGAGGATGCTTCCCGTCTGGATATACTGCCTTTGCTGCTGATCATCGTTCTCTTCGTCTTGCTGGGTGATGAAATCCTTGCTGCGGTTGCTCTGGCGGAAGGATACGGGATTGTCGAATGTGTCGATGTCAATTCCAATCGTTGTCGTCTGTTGCAGGAAAGGATTGGGTGAGAGGGTGGTGCAACTGGTGTCTTCGGCTGTCCTGACCATCAGCGAACCAAATGAGAAGACGAGTGGCTCATTCTCATTCTCAATGCCGGAGAGTATGGCTGTAGGCTTCTTTTCTGACACGAGGGGTAATACCTGTTCGATGAGGACAGAACGGCTGTTTTTGGCATGTCGCTTACCGATGACAAAGAGACTCTGGCAGGCACGCGTAAAGGCCACATAGAGCAGATTGAGATTGTCGACGGTATTCTGCAGGTGCTCATGCCGATAGTCGTCTTCATAGATGGTGCCCATCATCTGTTTTTGGTTATAGTCGATGGGAACAATGGGCAGTTCGTTGAAGGGGGCTTCGTCAGGCTGGCACCAGAGGATGTTGCCTTGTGACTTTTCCAATTGCCAGTCGCAGAAGGGGATGATGACATGGTCGAACTCCAAGCCCTTCGACTTGTGGATGGAGATCAGGCGTATACCATCGATCTCGTCGCTCTGAATGGTCTTTGCGCACAGGTTCTCCTCCCATTCTGTGACAAAGGCATCAATGCCTGTGGAATTCTCGGTGGTAAAGCTGATGAGTTGGTCGTAGAAGGCACACAGATAGGCACTCTGCCCTTTCAGACGATTCAGGCCGAAGATGGTATAGAGACGTTCGGTCAATTCATATAAGGAGAGATTCAACAGTTCCTCAAAGTGGTTAATGTAGGCTTCTGGCAATAATTCATCGAGCGGGTTGGTGCTCAGCAGAAGTTCGTTGTCGGTAGTATGAGTACCAAGCACATAGCATTGATATAGCTTTGCGATATCTGCCTTGGCGAGCGAATCATCGGGATGGGTAATCAGATGAAGGGCTTCGACAAGCAGGTTGACGGCTACGGAGGCATCAAGACGGAAAGCCTCGTCGGATACAATCCGGATATCCGGCAAATGCTTGGTGAAATAGTCTGCAATCAGGGGTATGGAGGCGTTGGATCTCACGAGAATAGCCATCTCTGACGGCTTGATGCCTTTGTCGCGGAGGTCACAGACAATGTCGGCAATCTGCATGAGGGTATTCTCCTGGTAATCTTCAGAAGGGAGCAGTTGAATATGGATGAGACCGTTTTCTTCCAGTTTGTCAGGAACAGTCTGTTCCACATCTGCATAGGCACGCTGGAGGGCTGTTGCTTCAGGATCATCTTGTAGCGCCAGGTATTCCAGTTGTGCTGCTGTACTGAAGAAGAGATTGTTGAATTCGATGATATTGCGTTGTGAACGGTAATTGGTGCTAAGGGTACGGATGTCGAGTTGTGCCTCCGGGTCAGGAAACTGTGCCTGAATATCATTCAGGAGTCGCCAGTCGCCAGAACGCCAGCGGTAGATACTCTGCTTGACATCGCCTACAATCAGGTTTTCTGCATCTTCCTGACTCATGGTCTCGGATAGCAACACCTTGAAATTCTGCCATTGAACGGTGGAAGTGTCCTGGAACTCGTCGATCATGACATGCTGCAATTGGCTGCCTATCTTCTCGAAGATGAAAGGTGTGTCGCTGCCATCGATCAAGGCATGGAGCAACTGCTGGGTATCGCTCAGCAGAAAACGGTTGGCACTCTCATTGAGTTCGCGTACTTTCTTCTCGATACTGCCCAATAGCCTTAACTGACTGAGATGACGCAGGGTGATATCAGCCGACTGATAGATTTTCCACTGGCGGGGACGCTCTTCAAAAGCCATGCGGAGTATCTGACCTAAAGATGAGTCGGCAAGGCTGTATATGAGTTCCTTGCGGGGATGAGTCTTCTTACACCATTTCTCAGGATCTCCCATGCTGTCAATCACGCGCTTGCCTACGCTGCTCTCATCGAAGACGCCATCCTGTAGTTTCAGGAAGAAACCGCAGATGCCTGACTTGCCGTAAGAGAAGTCGTCAATCATAAGACCTTCGCTTGCTATTGTGTCAAAGAAATCCTGGGCAAATCCTTTCATCCGCTCTTCCGCAGACTGTCGTAACTCTTTCAGACGGGCAGTATATCTGTCGAAGAAGCCTGGTTCCTCCATCTTCTGGCGTAATGTATTGCTAACGTTCTTATAGTTATCATGGAAGATGGTCTTACCAAACGCCTTAATCTGCCCGATAACGTTCCAGGACTTATCGTCGGAGATGTTATCCATGATATACTTCAACAGCCATTGAAGAAGGATATCAGTAGTGTGAAGGTCTTCTATCAGTTGGTCAACGGCTAGTTCTTCCACCTGGGAGTCGTTGAGTCCGATGCGCAGATTGGCTGTCAGATCCAGTTCACGGGCGAGGTTGCGAAGTACGCCCTGAAAGAAGGTGTCGATAGTCTCCACGCGGAAGTAGTTATAATTGTGGAGCAGATAGCCAAGGGCCATTCCTGCCCGTTCACTGACGACAGTATCCGAAAGGCCTGTCTTTTCACGGATGACCTTCTTGTATTTATCAGAGTCGGGTAGTCGCTTCCAGATGCCGTAAAGCTGACTGAGAATGCGCATTTTCATCTCTTCTGTAGCCTTGTTGGTAAAGGTTACAGCCAGAATGTTGCGGTAACATTGTGGGTCTTGAACTACAAGCTTGATATATTCCGTGGCTAGCGTGAAAGTCTTACCACTGCCCGCACTGGCTTTGTATACTGTTAACGGTTTACTCATGATAATTGATGATTACCAACGTCTGAATAACTCGAAGTCGAACTTGAAACCCGTATTCTGGAAATGACTGTTCTTGAAACTGGCAAAGGCTGCTACAGATATGTATCTGTTGGTAAAACCATATCCTATTTCATAATAGGGGCGTGTACGTTCAAGCAGAACGGAATTGATGTAGAATCTTTCTTTTTCGATGTATTTCCCCACATAAGGCAACCATGTGGCTATCATCAATGGGGACTCGTAGGAGGCATTGGCACGGATGTAGTAATCGGAACGGTTGAACTCGCTGCCGTTCAATAGTTGGAAGTCACCTGTCCAGTCATCGTTCCAACCATCAGGCAAATTGGTCTCCTGGAAGTTGTCGAAGTCAACGAAATAGTTCTGCTCCCGATGTGAATAGGTGCCGTAGCCAGCTCTCAGGTTGAGTAATCTCAGACCTGGCATCTTGATTTTCCATTGGGCATCCGACTCCCAGCGTTCATAGCTGATGTTAGAAGAGAAGATCTTATCAAATCCTCTTTCCCAAGTGAACGTGAAGAGAGGTCCTTTCTCCCAAGGCAGGATCTTGATACCCATCATCGGTGCAAAGCTGGTATAGACCGTTGGCATATTGTATCTCGTCATCATGGTCTTATTGACGGCACTGCGCCTGTGGAAGACCAAACCCGTCTCAATGTCCAACCAGTCGAAGAGCATGATATTGTTGTAGGCACGGATATAGGTATTCTTGAACTTGTTCATATCCATATTCGTGAAGTCAAGCGTATCGCCAAACTCCTCCTTGATCAGTTCCGCCACAGTAGAGTTGCTGATGCGGTTTCCGTTACCCATCGTCAACTCGGCATATCCGTTACGTTTCGGGTTGTAGGTCATACGCAATGGGGCATCGAAGAATATCTGCTTGATCTTGAAATTATAACCGAAATATGGGTTGAACGTCAGATAACGGTGAGGGGAGAAGGTATATTGGAAACGCAGTTTCATCTTGTACGAGAAACCTTTGCTGTCACTATACCTGATGGCGAGAGGGTCGATGATGGGCGACAGCCTGAAATAGGTCTGTTCCGATTCGGCTCTGATAGGGGTGACGAGCGTCTCACCGATGGTGTCCCAGAAGATTTTCTTGAAGAAATTGGGTTTCTTGGTAATCGTATCTTCAGGTGCAGGTGGCGTGGGGAAGTAGTCCTCTGTCTTCTCATACAGCTCTTCCTCCTCCACAGTCAGTGGGATGGGGCGCAAGGTGTCCATTGTCGCCTTGCCTTCTGCCCAGAGGATGCTGTCGGGCAATTCTGCCTTGCAGTTGTGCATTGATGTGAGATTGGCTGAAATACGATTGCCTGCAAACTTGAATGAAGCGGCAGTCGATGATCTCCAGGGAGTGATAAACCTTCCACCTTGGTTACTGTAATTGAGCTCTGTACGGAAATTGATCATATCAAACTCACCGTTGAACACAGTCCTTAGAATGCGGCCCGTCTCTGTTTCGACGATGGCATAGCCATTCAGTAACTGGGTGTTGTAGAGCTTTGGGGTGAAGTCGATTCGGGTTGTACCATCAGCAGAGTTGATGTTCTGACGATATTTGTACAGTCTTTTGTTTGCCTTATGGAATGGTGATAAGATATAACCTTCGAATAATGACTCGTCGTAGATCTTGGGGGTGATCAAATCTACCAAGGTCGGCATGGCATTACGATTATGTCTGATGGTACCTGATTTTACCTGACTGATGATATCAAAATCGTGCTCATTGGTATACAGGAATTTGCTATAGGTCTCACGGATGTATTGGCGTTCGTCTTTAGCCAGGGAGTACATGGTCGGTATGAGCCAAAGGGTAGCGTTACGTTTTTCTACATTGAAGCGTAGTTTTATATAGATATTATCCGTGATGCTGTCTGTATAGGGCTGGTGATATTGCGGATAGGCGTAGATACGAGGGAGTATCAGGGAGTCTTTCTTCTCCCAGTCCCAGGCAAAAACATTGCTGGGCATACTTGTGAGTATGCCCAGCACTATGTAAAATATCAGCGTTTTGCAATTCACAATTGCAAAGGTACGCATATTTTTGATTTAACCCAAATATTTCATCAGAATTTTTGCATTTCCGCTATCACGCAGCTTGGCAATGCTCTTCTCACGGATCTGGCGTACGCGCTCACGGGTCAGACCAAGCTGATCACCGATTTCCTCAAGACCTTTTTCGTGGCAACCGATACCGAAGCACTCACGGATAATGGTGATCTCGCGCTCTTTCAGCACCTTGTTCAGTACATTATTCAATTCAAGGGCCATCGACTCGTGGTCTACCTGACGATCGGTACGGCTGTCATCGCCACTGGCCATCACATCGAGCATACAGTTGTCCTCACCATCCTGGAACGGGGCGTCGATACTCACGTGATGACTGTCTGCCTGCATAGACTGGCCAATCTTATCCTCATCGATGGAAGTCGCCTCTGCCAACTCCGATACGGAGGGATGACGCTGATGCTCCTGCTCGAATTTGTTGATCTCATGATTGATCTTGTTCAGAGAACCCACCTGGTTTAAGGGAAGACGAACGATACGGCTCTGCTCTGCAATGGCTTGAAGAATGCTCTGACGAATCCACCACACAGCGTAGGAAATGAACTTAAATCCACGGGTCTCATCAAACTTCTGAGCGGCCTTGATCAGTCCAATGTTACCTTCATCGATCAGGTCTGTCAGGGTCAGACCCTGATGCTGATACTGCTTGGCAACGGAGACGACAAAACGCAGGTTGGCGGTCACCAACTTCTCTTTTGCACGTTCACCCTCTGGACCTCCCTTGCGGATTTTCTGGGCAAGTTCGATTTCCTCATCAATGGAAATCAAAGGTGCACGACCAATTTCTACAAGGTATTTGTCGAGTGCCTCACTCGAACGGTTTGTGATACTTTTCTGAATTTTTAATTGCCTCATCTTTTTACCTTAAATCCTTTCTAACTGATTGATTCTCAAACTAATATCCTAAAACTATCTTTTAAAGCGGTGCAAAGTTACGAAAAAAATCGATACGTTGTTCTCTTTTTAACAATTATTTTAATTTTTCTTTCAGGTATTGTCCTGTGAAACTTTCACTACATTCTGCCACCTCTTCAGGTGTACCAGCCACCACAAGATTTCCCCCGCGGTCACCTCCGTCAGGCCCCAGGTCAATCACATAGTCAGCGCATTTGATGACCTCCATATTGTGCTCGATGATGAGGATGCTGTGCCCTCGCTTGATTAATGCCTCGAAGGAACTCAACAGCCTTTTGATATCATGGAAATGCAGGCCGGTTGTCGGTTCGTCAAAAATGAAAAGGGTAGGATCCTGCTTTTCCTGATTGATGTAATAGGCGAGTTTCACACGCTGGTTCTCACCGCCTGAGAGGGTTGAAGAACTCTGGCCGAGTTTAATGTAGCCCAAGCCAACGTCATTCAAAGATTTCAGACGCTTCACAATCGTATCCTGATGATGCTCCGCAAAGAATTCCAATGCCTCGGAGATGGTCAGGTTCAGCACGTCGTCGATGTTCAGTCCTTCAAATTTTACATCGAGTATATCGTGCTTGAAACGATGCCCGTGACAGGCCTCACACTCCAGCACAAGGTCGGCCATGAACTGCATCTCTACAGTGATGACACCAGCTCCCTTACATTCTTCGCACCGTCCGCCATCGGCATTGAACGAGAAATACTGAGCCGTATAGCCCATCTGCTTCGATAAAGGCTGCTCTGCAAACAGTTCGCGGATAGCATCGTATGCCTTTACATAGGTGGCAGGATTAGAACGACTGCTTTTGCCTATCGGACTCTGATCCACAAACTCGATGCGCTTGATGGCGTCGATGTCGCCACCCAGACCAAGATATTCGCCAGGGGCATCGCAGACATCACCGATATGACGCTTCAGGGCAGGGTAGAGAATACCTTTGATCAGACTTGATTTGCCGCTTCCGCTGACACCCGTCACAACAGTCATCACATTGAGAGGAATCGTCACGTCGATGCCTCGCAGGTTGTTCATTCTGGCGCCCTTGATTTCGATGTGGAGATTCCAAGGTCGGCGGCTTGCAGGGACCGGGATCTCCTCTTGATGAAGGAGGTAGCGGACGGTGTGGCTCCTAGATTGGCTAGCCGGGCTAGATATGCTAGAATTTCCAGATTGGCTAGACAGGCTAGACGCACTCCCCTCAAAAACGATCTCTCCGCCAAGCCTGCCTGCATCGGGGCCGACGTCGATCAGATAGTCTGCGGCACGCATGATTTCCTCGTCATGCTCCACCACTACTACCGTATTGCCCAGTGACTGCAGTTCCTTCAATACATGGATTAGCCGGTCTGTATCTCTCGAATGCAGACCTATCGACGGCTCGTCGAGAATATACAGCGACCCTACGAGGCTGCTGCCCAGCGAGGTGCAGAGGTTGATGCGCTGGCTCTCTCCACCGCTGAGCGAATTCGAGAGGCGGTTGAGGGTGAGATAGCCCAGGCCTACATTCAGCAGGAACTGAATACGTGCGCGAATCTCTGTCAGCAGC
The DNA here is from genome assembly GCA_016290175.1 of Prevotella sp. Classification (GTDB taxonomy): domain Bacteria; phylum Bacteroidota; class Bacteroidia; order Bacteroidales; family Bacteroidaceae; genus Prevotella. The sequence goes on from JAEETD010000001.1 coordinate 56,819, forward strand.
CGTTTGCCAACTTCTGCGTCATGCTCGTTGAGTTGCAGATTGTCGAACCATTCCTTGAGCCTGACAACCGGCATCTGCACGAGATCGGTGATGCTATGGCCTTCAATCTTCACATATTCTGCCTCAGGTTTCAGGCGGGTACCGTGACACTTCGGACAGGTGGTCTTGCCCCGATAGCGGGCCATCATCACGCGATATTGGATCTTGTATTGATTATCCTTAACCATCTCGAAGAACTGGTCGATGCAAGGTTTTTCTTTCTTGCCTTTGTCCGAGGGGAGTCCGTGCCAGAGCCAGTCTTTCTGCTGACGGGTCAGGTTCATGTAGGGTTCGAAGATGGGGAAATCGTCGTTGGCGGCATGCCGGCAGAACCAGTCCTTCCACTCTTTCATCTTCTCGCCGTGCCAGCAGACCACACAACCGTCGTAGACGCTCAGCGTGGTGTTGGGAATGACCAGCCGTTCGTCGATGCCGATCACACTGCCAAAACCCTGACACTCGGGACATGCCCCTGCTGGCGAGTTGAAAGAAAAAAGAATATCCGTAGGCTCCTCGAAGGTGATGCCATCGGCCTCGAAGCGCTGCGAGAAATCATAGCAGATATTCGAGGGCAGGAACATCAGCCTCAGTTCGCCGTTGCCTTCGAAGAAGGCGGTCTCTGCGGAATCCACTAGTCGGGCGATGGCATCCTTGGAATCATCGACCGACATGCGGTCGATAACCAGGAAGATGCTAGCCGGGCTAGATTGGCTAGATCCCCTGGATTGGCTAGTCAGGCTCGCCCGGCTAGATTCCAGAAAATCATCGATTCTGGCGAAATCGCCTTCGACAAAGATGCGTGCGTAGCCCTCGAGGATATACGCTTTCAGCTGCTGCTCAATCGTTCTGCCCTCGGCGACATGTACAGGTGCCATGATGACATACTTCGTGCCCTTCGAATATTCCAGCGTCTTCTGCACCACATCCTCCGTTGAGTGTTTCCTGACCTCCTGGCCACTGATGGGCGAGAACGAATGTCCGATGCGGGCGAACAGCATACGGAGATAGTCGTATATCTCGGTCGTTGTGCCAACGGTGGAACGTGGATTGCGGGCGATGACTTTCTGCTCGATGGCGATGGCGGGCGGGATGCCGCGGATGAAATCGCACTCGGGCTTGTTCATGCGGCCGAGGAACTGTCGGGCATAGCTCGACAGGCTCTCCACATAACGCCTCTGACCTTCGGCATACAATGTGTCGAAGGCCAGAGATGATTTACCGGAGCCACTGACTCCGGCAATCACTGTGAACTGGTTTCGGGGAATCTTGACGTCAACGTTCTTCAGATTGTTGACCCGCGCCCCCTTTATCTCGATATAATCGTTCATCAAAGGATTGACTTCACGGCCTCGAGCATGCCGACGCTCTTGATGAGGTCGAGGTCCTGCTTCACCATCGCGGTCAGGCCGGGGATCTTGTTGAGGTCCTCACCCCAGATGGCCTCGGCGCCGAGCACGCCGACCGTCACCATCTGCGTGTCGCCCGTAGCCCAAAGGTCGCTGAGCAGCTTCATGATCTTCGGGTCATCGTTGGGGACGATGTCTACACCGTCAGCGCGCTTGCCGCCTTTATAATAAGTAATGATGGCGGCCAGACCGAACACGAGTCCCTTGGGCAGTTCGCCCTTGCGCTCCAGATAGGTCTTCACACCGGGCAGGTCGCGGGCCTGGAACTTCGGGAACGAGTTGAGCATGATCGATGTCACCTGATGGTCGACATACGGATTGTCGAAGCGCTCGAGCACGTCGCCGGCGAACTTCTCCAGCTCGTCCATCGGCAGGTCGAGTGTCTGCATCAGCTCATCGAACTGCACCTTGTGGATATACTTTGAGATCACCTCATGGTTGCAGGCGTCGCGGACGATGTTCACGCCGCTGAGGAATGCCACGGGACTCAAAACGGTGTGCGGGCCGTTCAGCAGTGTCACCTTGCGCTTGTGGTAGGGCTCCTCTGAGGGCACGAACAGCACATGCAGGCCGGCCTTGTCGGCGGGGAATTCCTTGGCCACTTCCTTCGGGGCCTCGATCACCCAGAGATGGAAGTTCTCGGCCTGTACCACGAGGTTGTCGCGGTAAGATATCTTCTCCTGAATCTCGGCGATCTCCTTGCGGGGGAATCCCGGCACGATGCGGTCCACGAGCGTGGCATACACACCGCAGGCCTCTTCGAACCACTTCTTGAAGTCCTCGCCCAGCTTCCACAGGTCGATATATTTATAGATGCACTCCTTCAGCACGTGGCCGTTCAGGAAGATCAGTTCGCAGGGGAAGATGATCAGGCCCTTCTTCGGGTCGCCGTTGAAGGTCTGATAGCGGCGGTAGAGCAGCTGCACCAGCTTGCCGGGATAGCTTGAGGCGGGGGCGTCGTCGAGCTTACAGCTGGGGTCGAAGGCGATACCGGCCTCGGTGGTGTTCGAGATGACGAAGCGGATCTCGGGCTGGTCGGCCAGGGCCATGAAGGCGGCGTTCTGCGTATAGGGATTGAGCGCGCGGCTGATCACGTCGATGCGCTCGAGTGTGTTCACGGGCATGCCGTTCTCGCGGCCCTGCAGGTTCACGTGGTAGAGGCAGTCCTGACCGTTGAGCCACTCGGCCATACCCTTCTCGATGGGCTGCACCACGACCACTGAGCCGTTGAAGTCGGTCTTCTGGTCCATGTTCCAGATAATCCAATCTACGAATGCCCGGAGGAAATTGCCTTCTCCGAACTGAATCACCTTTTCAGGCATCACGCTCTTGGGAGCGAATTGTTTGTTTAGCGGTTTCATTTTTAAATATTGTTTGAGTGATTATTTATTTGCGGATGCAAAGATAGTGTTTTTCCGCGATACTTCCAAATCTTTAACGCGCTATAACGTTAAAAAGCCACGCAAACCTTTGCGTCCAAAAAAAATCTCCCCACCATTTGGTGGAGAGAATATGTCTTTATATACGAAGCCCTTATCTAGCGGCGACGTATTTGTGGAGTGTTGCGCGCACGGCACCTGGGCCAGCGAAGAGCTCGCGCACCATGCTCTCGATCTGCTCGCCGAGGCCGGCTTCATAGAGGTCGAGGCCGAAGACGTCGGCGCGGCTGTAGAGATTGCGCAGCGGACTCCAGTCCTGATCATCGCGGCCGATCTCTAGCGGGGCGACGATTTGCTGCAGTTCTGCGAGCATCGGGTCGGGCGAAGGCTCGAAGGGCGTGCCGTCGTCCTTGATGCCCTTCAGGTAGCGGGCGTATCCGGCCAGCGTCAGGGGTATCAGCACGAGGTTAGACATGTCGAGTCCGCGGGCCACATATTTCTTCAGCGTCTCACCGAAACGGATGGGCAGTTTCTGGCTTGTGTCCATGGCGATGCGCTGCGGAGCGTCGGGCATGAAGGGGTTGGGCAGGCGGCGGTTGATCACGGCGCCAATGAACTCGTAGGGGTTCAGCACTCCTGGGTCTACTACTACGGGCATTGCCTCCATATAGCCGATCTTCTGGATGAACGCGCGCAGGTCGTCGTCCTTCATCTCGGCAGAGATGAGCGTGTAGCCCAGCATGCAGCCGTAGATGGACATCGCCGTGTGGAGCGGGTTCAGACAGGTGGTCACCTTCATCGTCTCCACCTTGTCGACGGTCTCGCGGGTGGTGTAGAGAGCGCCACCTAAGTCGAGTGGGGGACGGCCGTTAGTGTAGTTGTCCTCTATCACGAGGTACTGCACTTCCTCGGCATTCACAAAGGGAGCTGTGAAAGTGTGGCGCTCGGTCTCGATGTAGTCGTTGTCCTCGAAGCCATCGGCAGCCAGCAGTTCTTTCACCTTCTCGTGGGGACGCGGGGTGATCTTGTCGATCATCGACCAGGGGAAGGTGATCTTCTCCTCATCGCGGAGATAGTCAAGGAAGGCCGCATCGATCAGACCGTCCTGCACCCAGCGCTCAGCGTAGGCGAAGACGCCGGCCTTCACCTTGTCGCCATTGTGCGAGCAGTTATCCATCGACTGCACGGTCAGAGGGAGCTCGCCGGCCTGCCAGCGCTCATAAAGCAGCGCGCAGACCTTACCCATTGCGAACATCGGCTGGAGACCGCGGGCCATATCGGCCTCGTTGAAGGTATAACCCTTCTCAGTGATGGTGAAGGAGATCATCTGCAGGCTAGGGGTGCGGAAGATTTCCACGAGACGCTGCCAGTCGGGGAACTGCGGATCGGCCTTCAGGGCCTCGGTGACGCTAGCGATGACCTTCTTCTCGATGGATCCGTCGGAGCAGAGGTTCACGCATAGCGAGAGATTATTGTAAGGGGCGTATGCCTTGTCGATAACCTCGAAATCGAAGGTCTCGGCTACGATGACGCCGCGGTCGTACTTACCCGTATTCAGTGCATCGTTGAGGATGGCTGCAGGGAAGGCACGGAAGATGTTTCCACCGCCGAAGTGTACCCACGTGGGCTCCTTGGCGGTCTTCTCGCGGACGGCCTTGATGTCAAACTTCGGAAGCTCATAGCCTTTGGCTTCCCACTCTGCGGCACTGAACTGGCCGCTGAAAATATCGTTAAGTTTCATTTCTTTCGTTATTACGTTATATCGTTATCACGTTCTTTCATTAATCAAAGAATCCGGGCTGCTTATACTCGATGCCGAGCTCGCGGTCGACAGTGGCGAGAATGCCCTGTATCTGTCCGAGGGCGAACATACGGCCGAGGAGCGTGTAGCCGGCATTGTGGCCGTGGCTCGATTCATCGAACACACCGCCAGGCTCATCGGTGAAGGTCATACCGTGGTCCACACGCATGGGCAATTCGGGATTCTCCTTCTCGAAGATGCGGCAGAGCTCAATGAGATCGGCACGCCCGCCCAGATGAGAGGCCTCGGTGAAATCGCCATTGGGGAAGATGTGGCAGGAGCGAAGATGTACGAAGTGGGTACGCGAAGCGAATTTCTTCGCCAGCTCGACGACATTATTGTATGCTCCAGCTGAAAGGGAACCTGCGCAGAACGTAAGACCGTTGTGTTTGTTAGGCACGGCGTCGAGGAACCACTGGATGTCCTCCTCGGTGCGCACAATGCGTGGCAGACCAAGAATCTCAATGGGGGGATCGTCGGGATGAACGCACATGTTCATACCACATTCCTCGCACACGGGCATGATGGCCTCGAGGAAATATTTCATATTGGCACGAAGCTTGGCCTTGTCAATGCCCTTATAGAGATCGAGAAACTCGCGGAACTTCTGCACGGGAGCCTCGTCGTTCTCACTGAAGTTGCCAGAGACGAATCCCTGCGTCTTGATGACGATGTTCTCCACGAGCTTGTGGTCTTTCTCGGGAGTCATAGTCTTGGCCAGCTCGTCGCACTCGGCAATGACGCTGCGGCCCTGGCCCCAGCCTTCGGGGAACTGGAATTTCTCCCACTCCTCACGGGCACCTGGGCGCTTCAGGATATAGATGTCGAAATAGGCAAATTCGGCATAGTTGAAGTAGAGGTTCGTGGCACCGTTGGGATTGTCGTGGAACAGATCGGTGCGTGCCCAGTCGAGCACGGGCATGAAATTGTAGCAGATGCAGTGGATGCCCTCAGCAGAGAGATTCCTTAACGACTCCTTATAGACTTCAATCTGTTCATCACGGTCTGGACCACCGTATTTGATGGTCTCTACGACAGGTAGCGACTCGACAACGCTCCAGCGCATGCCATAACTCTCAATATACTCACGCAGGTCGCGGATCTTCTCACGTGTCCAGACCTGACCCAGGGGCACGTCGTGCAATGCGGTGACGATGCCCTCAACTCCGATTTGTCTCAGCTGGGCAAGGGTGATCTTGTCCTTCTTGCCAAACCATCTCCATGTTCTTTCCATATAATAAATTTTTGTTTTAGTAATACAATTCGTTTGCAAAGATAATCATATTTTGCGAATGTCGGTTGTCTATTCGTTGCAAAATCATCTTTTTTTGGTTCTTTTTCTCGATTTGCCCACTATAAGCTCCCTAAAGTCGATCTTCCGGAGGGGAGCAGCAGGCTTGACGGTCTGTATGGGAAGGCTCTCGTTGCCAAAACGGTCGACGGCCGTCACGGCGTAGTTGAACTGGTGTCCACCGTGTCTTACGGTGATATGATTGCTGCGCTGGCGGGTGCTGATCAGGTTGCGGGCGTCGGTGATGTCGACAGGGTAATCGCTCGACGCATATATATTATATATAAGGTAGTCGCCTCCAGAATAGTCGCGAGGCTGGTCCCATGCGAACATATCTGTCGTCATGCCACGCTGGAGCCTCAGACCTGTAGGTGCGGCTGGCGAGCGCTTGCCGTACCAGCTCATCGGAGGCACGAGTGCGGGATGCTGGTTGAAGTCTTTCGTGAAAGTGTAGAGCCCCTTCGTGTTGTCAGTTAGGAACTTCGAACGGAAAAAGCAGTGACCAAGCCCCTGTTCACGGCTGACGTACATCTCGCGCTGCACTACGTCGAGCGACCAGTTCCGTTCTTTGGGGTGAAGCATGTAGGCGGCCAGCCCGGGCACAACGATTCGACCATAAGAAAATTCCTTCCAGTTGACGGTAAAGGGGAAGAAATTGTTGCTTTGGAAATACATCATCGGGAAGAGAGCGTCCATAAGTCCGTCCCGGAGCCAGCCCTGTGCGTCCTGACAGACGGTGGTATTGGCATTCCAACCGCCAGATTTGTAGCGGGCGAGGTCGTCGTATTTGCCGATGGGCGAGCAGGAGAGCATCACCCAGGGCTTCTCGGCCTTTACAGCCTGATTGATCTTGCGGACGATATTGGTGATATACTGTCTACCTTGTGAGCGACTGACTTTCAGTTTCCATGTCTCGGGGTAGCGGATATAGTCGAGGTGGATGCCATCGACATCATACCGGCGAGTCACCTCCCGGCAGAACTGGGCCAGATAATCGCCCGTTTCGCTTTTTTCAGGATTCATATACCCCTCGTCGCCCACCTTCACGATGAGTTTCGGATATTTCTGGCGCAGTTGTTTGCAGCCGTTGTTGTTCCATTTGCCAACGGGGATAGTCACAATCCAGGCATGACACTGCATGCCCCGTTTGTGACATTCGTCGATTGCAAACTGTAGGGCATCGTATCCGGGAGATACACCAGCCTTGCCAGAGAGACAGGCATCCCAAGGCTCGCGACTGGACGGAAAGATGGTGGTGGCTCTGACTCGGGTCTGCAACAATACCGTATTGATATTGGCTTGCTGAAGCTGATCGAGGATATCGGTCAGTTCTTGTTTCTGACGCTGGATGTTATACGAGCTGTTAGCATAGATATGTGGCCAGTCGATGCCTCCGATGGTGGTGAGCCATACGGCACGCACTTCGTATTTTGGAGTCTGCGCATGCAGGTTAATAGCCATCGCAAGCAACAGGAAAAGGTATAGAATCTTTCTCAAAATGATGTATTTTATTAAAATTTGCTGCAAAGTTACTAAATAATTCACAATTCATAATTCACAATTCACAATTATTTTGTACTTTTGCAACATGTTTTAATTAAAATAGGAGAAAAGAAATGATTACTTTCTTGGTGAGCCTGGTGGCTCTCGTCTTAGGTTACCTGCTCTACGGCCGCTTTGTGGAGCGTGTTTTTGCCCCTGATGATCGTGTAACGCCTGCTGTGGCGAAGGCCGATGGCCTTGATTACATTGTGCTTCCGAATTGGAAGGTTTTCATGATCCAGTTCCTGAACATTGCAGGTACAGGGCCCATCTTCGGTGCCATCATGGGTGCGAAGTTCGGTCCTGTGGCATATCTGTGGATTGTGTTCGGTTGCATCTTCGCCGGTGCCACTCATGACTATCTGTCGGGTATGCTATCGATGCGTCATGGTGGAGTCGGACTGCCAGAACTTATTGGTCACTATCTGGGAAAGACCACTAAGAGCGTGATGCTCGTGTTTACCGTCTTGCTCTTGATTATGGTGGGAACGGTGTTTGTGTATTCGCCTGCTGAGATTCTGCATACCATCGGTGGGGAGACTATGATGTGGGTAATCATCATTTTCTGCTATTATATCATCGCCACGATGCTACCCATCGATAAGATTATCGGTAAGGTGTATCCGTTGTTTGCTTTCTCGCTGCTGTTTATGGCGGGTGCGCTGATGATCTGGCTTTTCCTGCATTGGCCAACCGTACCTGAACTGTGGACAAACTTCTATAACATGGGTGCAGCAACGGAGCCAGACACATGGAAGGACGCTATCTTCCCGGCTCTGTTTATCACGATTGCCTGTGGTGCTATCTCAGGCTTCCATGCTACGCAGAGTCCGCTGATGGCTCGTTGCGTGAAGAGCGAGAAGATGGGACGTCCCATTTTCTATGGCGCGATGATTACCGAGGGTATCGTTGCACTCATATGGGCTACAGTGTCGGCCTGGTTCTTCTATGGTGATCCCGCTCCCGGCTATACCCTTATCGAACAGGCTACTGCTGGTTTCCATACTTCTGCACCTGCCGTTGTGAACCTGGTTTGCAATGAATGGCTGGGTGTAGCTGGTGCCATTCTGGCTATGCTGGGTGTGGTGGCTGCGCCCATTACTTCAGGAGATACTGCCTTCCGTTCTGGACGTCTGATTGTGGCAGAGTGGTTGAAACTCGACCAACGTCCCATCGCCAAGCGTTTGATGATCTGTATCCCCATGTTTGCCGTTTCTATTGCCATGTTAGTTTGGCAGATAGAGAATCCTGACGGTTTCAACACCATCTGGCAATACTTCGGATGGAGTAACCAGGCATTGAGTGTGTTCACACTATGGACGCTGACGGTTTATCTGGTGCGTAATAACAAACCTTTCTGGATTACGTTGATTCCAGCCTTGTTTATGACTACCGTCTGCTCCACCTTCCTCTTTATCTCCAAACAGGCCTTCTATCTGCCCAAAACGCTGGGTTATACATTAGGAGGTGCTTGTCTGGTAATTGCTGTGATATGGTTTACAGTTTGGTATAAGAAAGAAATGAAGAAAAAAGGATAATACTTTAATATATGAAGAAACTATTGATGGCAGCCATCGGCCTGATGATGGCAATGAGTGTTAATGCACAATATTTGAATAGTCCAGAGAAAGTTTTTTATGAGGGCAAGTGGATGATTGGTGCCTCTGCTTCAGGTCTCGACCTGAGTTGGCACAAAGGTCAGAAATGGAACCTGAGCCTCGATGCCAAGGCCGGTTATCTGATTGTCGATGACTTTATGATCACCGGTAAGTTGGGTTATAATAACTCCACCTATGGTCATTCGTCGGTGAATGTGGGTGCTGGCTTGCGTTATTATATCGAGGAGAACGGTATCTATGTGGGCGCAGGTTGTAAGTTCGTGCATATGGAGGGCATCGATGATTTGGTTCCAGAAGCTCATGTCGGCTATGCTTTCTTCCTCTCTCGTCACCTCACCATCGAGCCCGAGGTCTATTATGAGTTGAGTACCAAGGACAGTGATTTCAGCGGCCTTGGCCTCAAGCTTGGTTTTGCACTATACTTTTAATAGTAAAAAACGTAAATATGCTGAGTGTAGAAGAATTAGTTGACAGACTCATTGATCTGTCGTTTGCCGAAGATATCGGCGATGGTGACCATACCACGCTCTGTTGTATCCCTGAGGATGCGATGGGTAAATCCCACTTGCTGATTAAAGAGGATGGTATCCTGGCTGGTGTGGAGATTGCCAAGGAAGTGTTTCGACGTTTCGATCCTACCATGCAGGTGGAGGTACTCCTCGGCGATGGTGAGCGTGTGCATAAGGGCGATATTGCGATGGTGGTATCAGGCAAAGTACGCTCGCTGTTGCAGACAGAACGTCTGATGCTGAATATCATGCAACGTATGAGCGGCATTGCCACAATGACTGACAAGTATGTACAACGACTGAAAGGTACCAAGACCCGTGTGCTCGACACCCGCAAGACTACGCCAGGTATGCGTATGCTCGAGAAGCAGGCTGTGAAGATCGGTGGCGGTTGTAACCATCGCATCGGTCTCTTCGATATGATCCTGCTGAAGGATAACCATGTTGACTTTGCTGGTGGTATCGTCAATGCCATTGACCGTTGTCATGCTTATCTGAAGGAGAAAGGTCTGGACCTGAAGATCGAGATTGAAGTGCGCAACTTCGAGGAACTCAAAGAGGTGCTCGCTCATGGTGGTGTAGACCGTGTGATGCTCGACAATTTCAGCGTTGCTGACACGAAGTGGGCTGTGGATATGATTGACGGCCGCTTTGAGACGGAGTCGAGTGGGGGCATCACCTTCGATACCATCCGCGATTACGCTGAGCAGGGCGTTGACTTCATCAGTGTTGGTGCGCTTACGCACTCGGTCAAAGGACTTGATATGTCGTTTAAGGCGTGCTGAATCAACTGCTGATAAGCTTTCTGCTAAGTATATTTACCCCGCCAGTAGATTATGACATTTCTCTGGCGGGGAATTTTGGTGAGCCTCGTCCCAATCATTTTCATGGAGGTCTTGATATCTCTACAGATAATGTTGAGGGCAAGGTGATCTATTCCATTGACGATGGCTACGTCAGTCGTATCACGCAGGGCATCGACGGTTTCGGCAATGCGGTATATGTCACGCATCCAGAGGGCTATACCTCCATTTATTGTCACCTGAAGTCTTTTTCGCCCCGTATCCAGGCAGCCCTTCGTGATTATCAGTATGCCCACGAGACTAATATTCCCGATGCTCATCTGTCGCCTTTGGTATGTCCGGTGTCTCAAGGTCAGTATATCGCCTTGAGCGGAAACACTGGCCATTCCACTGGTCCTCATCTCCATCTCGAGATTCACGATACAGATACCTGGGACATGCTCGACCCCTATGAGTTCCTGAACGACTTTATCAACGATTCCGTTCCTCCGCAGGCACATGGTTTGATGGCCACTCCGATTATGGGTGAAGGAGTATTCAATAATAGTATTCAGCAACAGACTTTCGGGATTGCTGGCCATCAGCTTACTCAGACGTTTACGGCCTGGGGAAAGGTAGGCTTTGCTCTTTGGGGTGACGACTATATGCAGGGCAATTATCATCACTATGGCATTCGAGAAACGATTCTCATGTTGGATGGTAATATGATTTTCCGTTCGAATGTTGACCGTATTCCCGTGAGCAGGAACGCGTTTGTGAATGCATGGGGCGACTACGACCATTGGCGACAAACCCGCCGTTGGTATATGAAATCCTACATCGCCCCTGGCAACCAACTGTCTATTCTTCACGCTGACAGTCTTCGGGGTATCGTCCATTTCAACGAGGAACGCGACTATCATCTGGAGTATATCCTTCGTGACTTCAAGGGCAATGAGAGTCGTTACGCCTTCACGGTGCATGGCGTCAGACAAGAGATTCCGCAGCCTGAATTGCCAATAGGACCACGATTCCTTTGGAACCAGACGAATTCGTTTTCCTATCCTGGCGAGATGCAGTTGGTGGTGCCTTACGGCCTCTTAGCGGATGATATCATCCTACAGCCTGTTGTCATACGCCAACCAGATAAGATATCCGATCGCTATTCGTTCTATCCCGTCAGTTGTCCGTTGATGGCTGAGGGCGAACTGATGATCAGGGCCCGGCTGGAGAATATCGGCTCTGACCGTTTCCTGTCTACGGAAGCCGACCCTTCGAAACTCTATATTCGTTCTTCTATTGGCAAATACATGGGTGGTGACTACCAAGATGGTTGGGTGATTGGTCGTATCAGCGAATTGTGTTATGCCTATTCGCTCGACTACGATGATGAGCCGCCTGCCATCAGTATCATTACGAATACACAGGTTGTCTCTGATGTGCTTCGTCTGAGTGTGAACGATGCGCAGAGTGGAGTAGCTGCTTATAAAGGCACCATCGACGGGCAGTTTGTAGTGTTCAATCCGCAGGAGAAGACTTCCCAGGTGGTGTGTAACTTGCGTGAGTCGCCTATCCGCAAGACGGGCAGGCAGCATCAGCTTCTATTTACTGCCACCGATCATCGGAACAATACGAAAACAGTTGAAACAAGTATAATATATTAAGGTATGAAAAGACATGTAATTCTTTCCGTCATGCTCATCGTCTGCAGTTATGCGATGGCGTGTACCAATTTCATCGTAGGCAAGAAAGCCAGTGCCGATGGCTCTGTCTTCGTCACCTATAACGCAGACTCCTTTGGAGCCTTCATGCCCCTCTATCACTATCCCGCTTCCAAGCATCAGCCTGGCGAGATGCGGAAGGTGTATGAATGGGATACAAACAAGTATCTGGGTGAGATTCCTGAGGCCGCAGAGACGTGGAATGTGATTGGCAACTCCAACGAGTGGCAGGTGACCATTGGCGAAACCACATTCGGAGGCCGCGAGGAAATGGTGGATTCTACAGGTATCATCGACTACGGGTCTCTGATTTACATCACCCTACAGCGTGCTAAGACCGCACGTGAGGCTTTACAGATTATGACGCAGTTGGTAGAACAGTACGGCTATTACTCTGAGGGCGAGACATTCTCTGTAGCCGACCCCAATGAAGCCTGGATGCTTGAGATGATGGGCTGTGGTCCTGACCGTGAGAAATCCAAGGAACGCACCGTCTGGGTGGCTGTCCGTATTCCTGATGATGCGATTGCAGCTCATGCTAACCAGAGTCGCATCACCCAGTTCCTTGATGGCCGCTATACAGTAGTGAAGATGAAGGATCTGCTGAAGAAATATCCGCTCGATGGCAAAAAGCCTGTGCCTAATCTCGTGGTCTGTTCCGACAATGTCGTGAAGTATGCTCGTACGATGGGTTGGTTCGAAGGCAAGGATGCAGATTTCTCCTATAATGCCGCGTATGCTGCTCCCGACTTCTCCGGACGTCGTTATTGTGAGGCTCGTGTGTGGAGCTTCTTCAATCGCTTTGCCGATGATTTCTCACGTTATGTGCCTTATGCAGAAGGTAAGGTGAAGGATGCCGAACCCATGCCACTCTGGATTATCCCCAATAAGAAGGTGAGCCTTCAGGACCTGCGTGCGGCAATGCGCGACCATTATGAAGGCACTCCGTTTGCACTCGATTCTGACATTGGTGGCGGTATCTATCAGATGCCGTATCGCCTCTCACCGCTTTCGTATAAACTCGATGGCCAGGATATGTTCAACGAACGTCCTATCTCCACCTTCCAGACGGCCTGGTCGTTCATCTCTCAGATGCGTTCCTGGCTGCCGCGAGAGATTGGCGGCTGCTTCTGGTTTGGCAATGACGATGGTAACATGGTGGCCTACACCCCGATGTATTCTTGCATCAAGCGCATACCGAGGTGTTTCTCGGGTGAGGGAGCCGATGATGTCACCTTCTCGATGGATAATGCCTACTGGGTATGTAATTGGGTGAGCAACATGGTTTATCCCAAATACTCCCTGATGTTCCCGTCCTTGCAGGCTGTGCGTGACTCACTCGATGCCTCCTACGATAAGTTACAGGCACAGATTGAGGTGAAGGCCCAGTCTCTCGAAGGCGATGCACGAATAAAGTTCCTTACAGACTACAGTTGTCAGAAAGGCGACGAGATGATTGAGCGTTGGCGCCAACTGGCCTATTTCCTTATTGTGAAATACAATGATATGGTGGTGAAGCCCACCGATGCCAATGGTTCCTTCAAACGCACAAAGTATGGAAACGGTGCCAAGGTAGAGCGTCCAGGTTATCCGAAGGAATATGCCCGCGAAATCCTCAAGATGACCGGTGATAAACTGCTTGTTCCGAAAGATGAGAAAAAATAAAGGGATGCCTTAAAGCATCCCCTTTGTACTTGGCAGTTCGTAGTGATAGATATCACGTCGGACTGCCATTTTCAGACTCCGAGCAAGAGCTTTGAAGATACCCTCTATCTTGTGGTGTTCGTTCTGTCCCTCCGCCTTGATGTTCAGGTTCATCTTTGCTGCGTCCGAGAGACTCTTGAAGAAATGCAGGAACATCTCCGTGGGCATCTCGCCGATTTTTTCTCTTGTGAACTCCGCATCCCACACCAGCCAGGGACGGCCTCCGAAGTCGAGGGCCACGCTGCACAGACAGTCATCCATCGGCAGACAATAGCCGTAACGTTCAATGCCACGCTTATTCCCTAAGGCCGTGAGGATACATTCACCTAAGGCAATGGCTGTATCTTCGATAGTGTGATGCTCATCCACCTCGAGGTCTCCTTTTGTATGGATCAGCAGGTCGATGCTGCCGTGCTTGCCAATCTGTTCCAGCATGTGATCGAAGAATCCCAAGCCTGTGGAGATATCACATTTGCCTGTGCCGTCGAGGTTCACCCTGATGTGGATATCGGTTTCCTTGGTAGTACGACGAACCTCGGCTGTACGCTCTCCGGCAAACAGCAGTTCACTGATCTTATCCCACGACATCCCCTCATCCGAGAGAATCAGGGCCTTGCAGCCGATATTCTCCGCAAACTTCCTGTCCGTCTCACGGTCACCGATCACATAACTGTTGGCGATGTCGTACTCGGGGTCATTCACATATTTCTCCACAAGTCCGGTATTAGGCTTGCGGGTGGGGGCATTGTCCTCTGGGAAATGGGGGTCAATCAGTATCTCATCGAAGGTGACGCCTTCGCTCTCTAAAGTCTGCAGGATAAAGTTCTGTACAGGCCAGAAGGTGTCCTCGGGAAAGGCATCGGTACCCAGACCGTCCTGATTACTTACCATCACGAACTCAAAATCGGTATGTTCGCGGATGAAATGCAGGTTACGGAACACGCCCTTGGTGAACTTCAGCTTCTCAAAGGCATCAATCTGCTCGTCGGCAGGCTCTTCTATCAGCGTACCGTCACGGTCGATAAACAGTATTCTCTTCATTGCTGTTGTTTGTTAAAGTCTTGTTTCTCTTGTTCTTGCGCGTCAATCGAACCATACATATAATAGATGGGGAAGAGCACGGACAACATCACATAAGCCTGCAGGAATCCGATGATCAGGAAGGTACCTGCGGCCAAGGCCGGCATATAGGAGGGCAGGGCATAGGGATCGCCCATCGCTACACCAATCACCGACTGTGTATTGGCCATCGAAAGGATGATGGCTGGCAGTGACAGTAGCATCAAAAGCAGCATCTCGACGATGACAGCCACGAGCACCACGATGAAGATAAAGCCCCAACGACGCATACCAACACCGTAACCTATCCGGAATTGCTTCCAGAAACCGATGCCGTCGTTCAGGATATAGCGCATGGTGATATAAGCCAACGGCAACAGCAGGCAGAGGATGACCAGCGCGCCCAATGCCGTACAACCGATAGCCGTATAGAGTGACAGGAACTTAAAGGCCGCGAAGGCCAGACCCACGATGAGGATACTTGCTATCAGATAGATGATAAACAGACATAGCCAGCACTTGATGGTGCGGATAAAGATATGGGTATCAATGCTGAACCACTTGGCGGGTCGGAGGATATTGCCGAAGGTCTGATGTTGCTTCAGCACGCTGAAGCCGTAGGAGGCAAACAGGCACTCTACGATAATCAGAATGGCTGCCGTGATGGGCATCAGTCTTGGTGTCATGATCATCATCGCACCGCCTACACTGCAAAATAGGGCATAGACCAATGCTGCCACCCATGAATATCTGAAGATATGCTTGAAATGTCCCGTGTACAGCCTGTAGCCGGCGCTGATACAACCTCGGCTACTGCGCACTTTCAGAAGGATATCGTCTTTCTCTTTTTCCATATTTTTGCGTATTGAATTCCTTTTCAATGTGCAAAGGTACGAAATAATTCATAATTAATAATGCATAATTCATAATAATTTAGTAATTTTGCACCAAAATTAGATTGTATGAAGAAGTTGCAGTGGGGATTCATCGGTTGCGGTGAGGTCGTGGAGACCAAAAGCGGCCCTGCCTTCAGCGAGGTGGAAGGCTCGGGCGTGGCGGCTGTCATGAGCCGTACGGAGCGTCGCGCCAGGACCTATGCCGTGAAGCATGGCATCGCCAAATGGTATACTGATGCCCAGGAACTCATCGACGATCCCGATGTCAATGCCGTGTATATCGCCACACCGCCTTCTAGTCACGCCACCTATGCTATCATGGCCATGAAAGCCGGCAAACCCGTCTATGTGGAGAAACCTCTGGCATCGAGCTATGAAGATTGTGCCCGCATCAATCGCATCTCTGAGCAGACAGGCGTGCCTTGCTTTGTGGCTTACTATCGACGGTATCTTCCTTATTTTCAGAAAGTTTTCGATATTGTAAAAAGTGGTACTATAGGTAAGATTATCAATGTCCAGGTGCGCTATACCGAGCCTTTGCGTCCTGCTGATGCCGAGGCCATCCGCACGGGAATCGACCTGCCTTGGCGTCTGCATCCGGAGATTGCGGGTGGCGGTTATTTCTATGATATGGCCCCTCACCAGCTCGATCTCTTACAACACATGTTCGGTGTGATTCTCGAGGCTCGAGGCATCTGTAGCAATCGCGGACAGTATTATGAGGCCGAGGACTCCGTGAGTGCCTGCTTCCGTTTCGAGAACGGCCTGCCTGGTAGCGGCTCATGGTGCTATGTGGCGCATGAGAGTGCCCGTGAGGACTGCATCGAGATCATCGGTACCGAGGGGCTTGTCAGTTTTTCGGTGTTCGACTACCAGCCCATCCGTCTGCAGACGAGCGAGGGCAATCTGGAAATCACCGTTCCCAATCCGCCCTACGTGCAGTATCCCATCATCAAGAATGTCATCGAGCATCTGCAGGGTATCGGCGTCTGCACCTGTACGAGTGTCTCGGCTACGCCCGTTAACTGGGCGATGGACCGTATCCTTGGCAAATTCTAACATCAACCATAATAATGAAGCATTATTCACATATCGCCCTGCTCCTTGCCATTTGTACCCTCATCTGGCCCTTGCAGTCGTGCGCTAATAATGGCGGTGCTCCTAAGACTGAGGCCAGCACTTCCGAGAATTCCGAGTATTCTGAGTACTCCGAGTGTTCTGAAAACTCCGATTCCTCCGATCCCTCTGATGCCAAGAAGCCCGCTTATCGCATCACCATCGAGGCCCTGCTCCGCGATGCCAAGCAGCAACCCTCGAATACCAATTTCCCGCTCTATTTTGCCCGCAAGTTCCTCGATGTGCCTTACGTGGCTCATACGCTGGAAATCAACGACGACGAGCAGCTGGTAATCAATGTCGATGAACTCGACTGCACCACACTCGTTGAGACCGTCACAACCCTAACGCTCTGTGCCTATCGTAAGGAGTTTACCTTTGCGGCTTATCAGAATGCTCTTCGTAATATGCGCTATCGTGATGGCATTATCAATGGCTATCCCTCACGCATCCACTATTTCACCGATTGGATTGTGTCTAATCAGAAGGCGGGCATCGTTTCTGAGATACAGCAGCCCAATCCACCATTTACAGCCGTACAAACCGTCAAGGTCAATTATATGAGTGAGCATCTACAGAGCTACAAGGCTCTGAAAGCTCACCCCGAGTATGTGCCCGATATCAAGAAGATGGAGGAACGCCTCACTGGACAGAAGTTCCGCTTCATCCCCAAGTCAGAGGTGAAGGACACGAAGGCGATGCGTGAGGCCGTGCATGATGGCGACATCATTGCCATCACCTGCAATAAGCCCGGACTTGACATTGCCCATCTCGGGTTTGCCGTCTGGCGGCAGGACGGACTGCATCTGCTCAATGCCTCTCAGTTGCATAAGAAGGTGGTCGAAGAGCCCATGACGCTCTATCAGTATCTTCAGAAGCATCCCTCTCACACTGGAATCAGAATCATCCGAATCAATCATTAAATTGTAAATAGTAAATTGTCAAATTGTAAATAGGTATTATGGAATTACCCGATTTTATGAACTATGGTGGGAAGTTCTCAAAGAGAGACTTCGCAGAGAAGATTTCCCGCATTGCCAAGCGTGCAGGTGCCAAGCTCGTTTATGCTGCCCTGATTCTCTACTATACGTTGCAGAGCGACAAGGTGAGCAAGAAGGATAAAGCCATCATCATCGGTGCTCTGGGCTATATGATAAGTCCGCTCGATGCCATACCCGATGCTATTCCCATTGCCGGTCTCACCGACGACCTGGCCGTGCTGCTCTATGTGCTGAAGAAAGTATGGACCGACATCGACCCTGAGATTCAGGCGAAGGCCAAGAAACGACTCTCCAAATGGTTCGATGAGGACGAAATTGCCGAGATCGGTGATCTCTTCAAGGGCGAGTGAATAATTATATCAAGAAAATAATCTTGATAATAAGAAATCCCCAACCGAAAGGCTGGGGATCTTCTTTTGCTGCGAGGTGCGTGGCGGATTCGAACCGCCGTGGACGGTTTTGCAGACCGTAGACTAAGCCACTCATCCAACGCACCAACTTAGCTGGCATTTTTCAAATGCGGGTGCAAAGGTAATCATTTTTAGTGAATAATGAATAGTGATTAGTGAATAGTTGATGGTCGTTGGCATTTTTTAACATTTAGGGCAATCCGAATCGCAGTTTTCACAACCTTTCTTCTTTGAGCAGTTCTCTGCCAACGGGCATCCTTCGCATACTTTATTCTTATTTGTCAGCGTCCTGTAGATCCGCCTTCCAGCTAGCCCTATGGCCACTGCCAACACCACAACTACCAACATTTCCTGCCACATATCTCTTACAACTTCGTAAGCTTTCTTAGCATCACCTTATTCACCCTCTGTATCCGTTTGCCGCGTTTCTCGATGTCTTCACGTACATTATTTATATTATTAAAGAAGTCACTGAAGGCGTTCAACAGGAAATTCGGCTGGCTGGCATCTTCGATGGCTTCTGGATTAGTCACGATCTTGATACCACCCGGCTCGATATGCACATCAATATCGGCATCGGTCATGATGGGGTCGCCGTCGAAATGGATGGCACCGGGTCCCTTGCGGTGGATATGGATCTGCTTGGCGCGGAAGGTCTTTATCTTCGAATTGTTGCCGAAGGTCTTCATAAACAGGTCGGCAGCAATCTGCGGGGCATCGAGCACATCAAAGGGCTCCATGATCACCACATCCATCTCGCCGTCTTTCATCGTAGCTCCTGGGGCGATATAGGCATTATTACCGTATTGCGAAGCGTTGGCACAGGCTATCAGGAAGGCCTTATATTTCCTTGCACCTGTCTCATCGCTTACTTCATAAGTCTCGGGCTTGTATTTCAGCCCCTCTTTCAGCACGTTCTCAACGTAGGTGATAGGCCCTCGTTTGCCGGCCTCCGCAAACTTCAGCGAGATAAATGCGTCGAAGCCCATGCCGCAGGTGCAGAAGAAGGGCAGCTCGTTGATCACACCATAGTCGAAATCCTCTATCTTACAGGCATTGATGGTTTCCACAGCTTTCTTGACATCGAGGGGCAGACAGAGATGGCGGGCAAGTCCGTTACCAGAGCCGCAGGGAATGATGCCCAGGGCGGTCTGCGTGTGTGTCAGCGAACGCGCCACCTCGTTCACCGTGCCGTCGCCACCTACGGCAACAACGATGTCCTGACCGTTTTCTGCGCATTCCTTGGCAATCTCCGAGGCGTGTCCGCGATACTCGGTAAAGCACAGTTCATAATTAAACTGCTCTAGGTCGAGCACCGATTCGATGATTTTTGGTATTTCCTCCTTCGAATGTGTGCCCGATATCGGATTGATAATGAATGATATCTCTTTCTTTTTCTCCATATTTCGATGCAAAAATACGAAAATCTGATGAAAAATGCATGATTTATCCAAGAAAAAACAATTAAAACGACATTTATTAAGATTTTCTTGCACGTTTTGCCAAAAAATGTGTAACTTTGCAGGCTGAAACAAAAAAGTTAAAAACTTACCAATATCGGAATGGGACAGTTACAAGAAAGATACAAGCATTATCGTGAACCTCAGAAGTACATGGAGGCTGACGTATACCCTTATTTCCGCGCGATTGAGGGAAAGCAGGGAACAGAGGTTGAAATGGGCGGCCATAAGGTGCTGATGTTCGGATCGAATGCTTATACCGGTCTGACAGGCGACCAGCGTATTATCGATGCGGCGAAAGCTGCGCTCGACAAGTACGGCTCTGGTTGCGCAGGAAGCCGATTCCTCAACGGAACGCTCGACCTGCATGTGCAGCTGGAGAAGGAAATCTCGAAATTTATCGGCAAGGACGACTGCCTGTGCTTCTCTACGGGCTTCTCCGTCAATCAGGGTGTGATTCCCGCACTGCTGAGCAAGGACGACTACGTGATCTGCGATGACCGCGACCACGCATCCATCGTCGACGGACGTCGTCTGGCCTTTGCCAAGCAGCTGCACTACAAGCACAACGACATGCAGGATCTCGAGCGCGTGCTCCAGAAACTGCCTCAGGAGTCTATCAAGCTCATCGTCATCGACGGTGTGTTCTCGATGGAGGGCGACCTCGCAAAGCTTCCTGAGATTGTGGAATTGAAACATAAGTACAACTGCTCGATCATGGTCGACGAGGCTCATGGCATCGGCGTCTTCGGCAAACAGGGTAGGGGCGTGTGCGATCACTTCGGCCTGACCGACGAGGTGGATCTCATCATGGGAACCTTCTCCAAGTCGCTTGCCTCCATCGGTGGTTTCATCGCTGCCGACTCAGATACCATCAACTGGCTGCGTCACACCTGCCGCACTTATATTTTCTCGGCTTCGAACACGCCTGCTGCAACGGCTGCCGCAATGACTGCCCTGCATATCATCCAGGAGGAGCCACAGAGAATCCAGGCCCTGTGGGATGTCACCAACTACGCCCTGAAGCGTTTCCGTGAGGAAGGCTTCGAGATTGGCGACACCGAGAGCCCCATCATTCCCCTCTATGTGCGCGATGTGGAGAAGACCTTCCTCGTGACAGCCTTGGCTTTCAAGGCTGGTGTCTTCATCAACCCCGTCATTCCGCCTGCCTGTGCACCTCAGGACACGCTCGTCCGCTACGCCCTGATGGCCACGCATACCAAGGAGCAGGTAGACCGCTCGGTGGTTGCCCTGAAGAAGATCTTCGTAGAGCAAGGAATCATCAAGTAGTGAAAAACGGAGAAATGAAAAGTGAAAAACGAGGCTTGGAAACGAGGTTTAATCGTTAAATAATGCCAAGGCGCAGCAATTTTTCACTTTTCACTTCTCTCTTTTCATTTATTTTTAGTACCTTTGCACCCGCTTAGAATAATCGGGGCGTAGCGCAGTTGGTAGCGTTCCTGGTTTGGGACCAGGCTGTCGCAGGTTCGAGTCCTGTCGCCCCGACATCATATTATCCCTTCGCAGATTCCTCTGCGAGGGGATTTCTTTATATTCGATGTCACATTAGAACACTTATTGACAATCTTATGCAAAACACCCCACTTTTACACACAAATATTTGGTATTATCGATTATTTTCTCTATATTTGCCAAACATTATTATTTAAAACCTATAGCTATATGAGAAAATCAACTTTACTCTTTTTGATGATGCTCGTGCTTGGTGTCAATGCCCAGCCTATCAGCGAGCAGGAGGCTTTACAGAAAGCCAGGCAGTTCCTTCAGGGAAAGAACATCGTGAGTCCCTCACAAGGCCAGATACGCCGTGCGACAAAGGCTCACCCCTATCAGCACCTCTATCTCTTTAATGTCGAGAACAATGGAGGCTTCGTCATCGTGGCCGGTGACAGTCGCGCCCGTGAAATCCTGGGTTACGGCGAAGAAGGAAACCTCGACTACAGCCAGATGCCCGATAACATGAAGTGGTGGCTCAGCTATTACGATGAGAGCATTGCCAATATCCCTGATGGCATGCCTGCCGACCAGGCTCCGGCACTCCACCGCGCCTCGAAATCGGATGTTGCGCCGATGATGAAATACTCATGGCACCAGAACAATCCTTACAACTATTATTGTCCGCAGAACTGCTGTACGGGTTGTGTGCCCCTCGCTCTCGCGCAGATGCTGGCCTATCATGGCTACCCATCGACCTTGCCGTCCATAAGCGGGTATACTGATGGTAACGGTCATTACCTTGAATCCCTGAGTTCGTGCAGCGTCAATTATACGAATATGACCGTCAATGATGCTGCCTTGCTGGCCCGCTACGCCGGACAAGCCGTCCGTGTCAACTACGGACAGACGAACTCAAGCGCATCGGGTGCTTCGATTCCTTCCGCATTGGTGAATCAGTTCGGCTACGGTCAGGGCGTTCATAATGTCTATCGTGACGCTTATAATTCGAGCGACTGGGACGATATTCTCTACAAGGAACTGAGCAACGGCCGTCCGTTCATCCTCAGCGGTCAGGCGAGCAACGATATCAACAATGGCCACACGTTCATCTGCCACGGTTACAGTCAGGGCTATTATGCTGTGAACTGGGGCTGGGGTGGCAACTATAACGGCTATTTTGCCATGTCGGCCATGATTGGCAACGGTGTCGATTACAGTTATGATATGATGGCCTGCATCGGCATCACTCCCAGTGGCGGCAGCGCAATGACCACCGGACTTTTCTCGTTGCTCAGGATGGAGGCCGTCGGCAACAATCAGTATTACAGAAACTCCACGTCGCAGTCCTTCAGCAACGTGAGCTTCGCCTGGAGGGTGAGAAACTCACTGATGCAGTCTGGTCAGTATGTGTTCGCGTTGGCCATCAACAAGCCCGACAATACCTGGGATCTGCTGTATACCTACCAATCAGGCACTTACGATCCGACTTATAACACATCGTCTGAGCCGACCATCAACATCAGCAGCCAGTATGGCAACGGCACCTATCGTATCACCATACTTTACAAGGAGCCCAACGAGAGCTCCTGGCACGCCTGTCAGGGTCTCAACTGGCGCTATGTGGAGGCCGTGATCAACGGCAACACGCTTACACTCACCAACTATCCCACCTACGACGCCCCCTATCCGACAGGCTCTTATCCCGACTATCCCGACCCGATCAACCCAGATGATCCCAATAATCCCGACAATCCTGATAACCCCGATAATCCTGACAATCCGGATAAACCGGACAATCCCGATGTCACTGGGCCTACGAATGATGTCGCATTCGAATACCCCACGATGGATCTCAAGGCGGAGGGTAAAGCCATCGGCTTCAACATCGACTGGAACGCACTCTCGACGGCGATGTTCGGCTATCTCAACATGAACGATACCAAGTTCTTCGATAATTTCTGGGCCGACTGCTTCCTTGGAGATTATGATGTGCCGGATAAGGATGCCCGCTATGTGGTGCCCTACGCCTATAATTACAATCAGGACAACGAGTGGGGCTTCGACTGCTACGACTTGCTGATCTTCAATCTCGGCGATGATATCTTCGGCAACCACGGCAAGCTTCCTGAAGCCGACGAAGCTGATTACATAGAGCCGGAGTACGACTATATCTCCTATGCCACCTTCGCTCCCAACTACTATGGTTCAGGCAAGCACAGCATGACGTTTGTGATTCCCGCTGAGTGTGCGGCTTATCTGATAGACGGCGAAACGAGCCCCATCACCATCACCCGCTGGCTTCGCTTTGTCAACAAGACCGACGATGACGGCAACAGCTCAGCGCCGTTCAGATATCTCTGGTTGAAAGTATCCGCGGAGATTGCTTGGGAGGATAGCGGTCCTGACGGCATCAAGAACGTGGTAGCAGCGGAGTCTGACGTACCCGTCTACAATCTCCGTGGCCAGCGTGTTGACACCAGCTATAAGGGCATTGTCGTCAAGAACGGCAGGAAATTCCTTCAGAGGTAACTCTCATAGGACACAACGGGGTCAGGTACTCCTGTGTCCTTCCGATATCGGCCTCGCTGCTTATCCCATGGCAGCGGGGCTTATTCTATTAAAATGATGCTGGGGATGAAATAAAACGGGAAAAAGTTTCAGAATTTGAAAACTTTTATGTAATTTTGCGGCATCATATCAACTAAAAACGTAGAAGAATATGAAATTAACAGGAAGAAGAGAAAGTAGTAATGTGGAAGATCGTCGTGGTCTGAGTGGTGGAGCGAAAGCCGGTATCGGTGGTATCGGAGCCATTATCGTGGCTGCGCTGTTTGCATGGATGAGCGGTGGCGACCCCGTGTCGGCCGGTCTTCAGGCTGCCCAGCAGCAGATGTCTGCCAAGACAGAGAGTGTTGATCCCGAGAACTTCACTGAGGAGGAGCAGCAGCTGGCTACCGAGTGTAAGCAGATCCTTGCCTCGACCGAGGATGTATGGGGTAAGGTGTTCCAGGAACTGGGTCGTACCTACGAGCCGCCGACATTGGTACTGTTCTCCAATCAGGTGAACTCCGCCTGCGGTTCTGCCACGGCTGCCGTCGGTCCGTTCTATTGCTCCGGCGACCAGAAGCTCTACATCGACCTCTCGTTCTTTACGCAGATGAAGCGTCAGCTGGGTGTCGAGGGAAACACCTTCGCCTATGCCTACGTGATTGCCCACGAGATCGGTCACCATGTGGAGAACTCCCTCGGCATCCTGGGTAAGGCCCATCAGGCCATGAACCAGACCGACAAGGTGCAGGCCAATCAGATCAGCGTACGTCTGGAGTTGCTGGCCGACTATTATGCTGGTGTGTGGGCTCACTACGAGGATGCCATGAACCACTCGATGGAGTATGGCGACCTGGAGAAGGGTCTGGAGCTGGCAAAGGCCATCGGCGACGACTGGCTGCAGAAGAAGGCACAGGGTAGGGCAACGCCCGAGTCGTTCACCCACGGTACCAGCGATCAGCGTAAGCGTTGGCTGAAGAAGGGCTTTGATACGGGTAACATGTCGACCTCGACCTTCAATGTGCAGAATTACAACGACCTGTAATTCTTTTTTATAAGAACAAAAGCACTGCTCCGGTCTGTCGCTGGTATCTCCGGGTACGAGAGGAAAGTCCGGGCAGTACAGGGCGCCCCACTTCTGAAAATGGAAGCTATTGGTGACAGTAGGTGCCGGCAGAAGAAAACAACCGCCCCTGGAGTGGGTAAGGGTGAGAAGGTGGTGTAAGAGACCACCAGCTGATGGGTGATCATCAGGCTGTGCCGACTGGGGACTGCAAGTTCATGTATACCGTCGTCTGAGGGTTGCCCGCCCGAGTAAACGATGGAGGGTAGAACGCTGGAGCCATGGGGTGACTCATGGAGTAGATAAATGACAGGCGCCCTTTCGGGGGAACAGAACCCGGCTTATAGGAGCAGTGCTTTTTTTGATTGTTTTGTTATGGCGAAGCGCTTTCTGAGGAATATCTATCATAAGCTTAGTCTGACCATCCGTTTCTTCACGGCTAAGCGCGTGATGGCTCAGGCCTCGGCGCTCACGTATTCCACACTCCTGGCTTTTGTCCCCGTTGTGGCGGTGATCTTTGCCATTGCCAGAGGTTTCGGCTATAACAAATACATCGAGATATGGTTCCGCGACACCCTCTCGTCGCAGCCTCAGGCGGCAGATGCCATCATCGGCTTCGTCAACAGCTATCTCATCCACACCAAGAGCGGCATCTTCCTCGGCATCGGACTGATCTTCATGCTCTACACCGTGCTCATGCTGATGAACAATGTCGAGGAGACCTTCAACCACGTCTGGCAGGTGAGCAACTCGCGACCCATCATCCGTTCCTTCACCAACTATCTGGCGATGTTCCTGCTCTTCCCGATACTGCTCATCATTGCCATCGGTCTGTCGTTCTATATCACGGCTTTTGCGGCGAAGATGAGCCATCTTGAATATCTGGGTCCCTTGGTGCGCCATCTGCTCAACCTCACACCGTATCTCCTGTTGTCGCTGCTCTTCATCGGACTTTATATCTATATGCCCAACACGAAGGTAAAGCCCTCGTGTGCCATCATTCCGGGCATCCTCGCGGGTGTCGGCATGCAGATCCTGCAGATAGTCTATATCCACTCCCAGATGTGGGTGACGGGCTACAACGCCATCTACGGCTCCTTTGCCGCCCTGCCGCTCTTCATGCTGTGGATTCAGATGTCGTGGACCATCTGTCTCTTCGGCGCACAGCTCACCTATACGAATCAGAACATGAACCGTATCGGTATTCATCTCGAGGTGTTGGATATTCATCCGCAGGTGGATATGACGGATGATGAACTGAGTCCCGAAGCGACCGAACTGTATTCCGACCGCCTCGATTCGCTTTAGTCTAATTCTTCAATCAGTTTCATGACGTAATCCCGGCTCCAGTCACGCAGGTGATGGCGCTGGCCGTCGTATTCCAGCAGGTCGAGGTCGATCACCACGATGCCATCCTCATTCTTAATGCGCCCGATGCGCTTCTCCGTCTCTTTCAGCACCTCGCACAGCAGACCCTCGCCGAAGGCCGTCGTACCCTTGCAGAGCTGGTTCAGATAGGGTTCCTTACGGCTGGTGTTCACCGGTTCCGTCCAGATGGCAGAGGTGAAATGCACCTCCGTCAGCAACTGTGTCAACTGCTCCCTGGCTTTGTCAAGGTTCGCTTCCTGGTTCTCGTTCGATGCCAACGAGATGATTACTTCATGCTCTTTCATACGCCAATAATTTGGTGCAAAGATAGTGCAAATCGGGAGAATAACCAAATAAATCCGGAGATATCTTTCCGGGCGTGAGAAAGTGACGTTAAACTTGGCTAAAAGTCTTGCAGATATCAGGGATTCTTTGTAACTTTGCAGCAAAGTGGGCAGGAAAATGCGAAGCGGAGTTGACAAATTGAAAGAAAATCAGTTAATTTCGTGAATTTCTGCTCAAATATTTGGCCAAATGAAAATAAAAGTGTAATTTCGCGGCGCAATTCAGTGAACAAATAAATTTCAAACATTCAAAAATAACAATTCAACATGAAGAAGTACAACTTTAACGCCGGTCCCTCGATGCTTCCCCGCGAAGTGATTGAGAAGACCGCTCAGCAGTGTCTTGATTTCAATGGTTCGGGTCTCTCTCTGATGGAGATCAGCCACCGTGCAAAGGATTTCCAGCCCGTGGTTGACGAGGCTGTGGCCCTGGTAAAGGAATTGCTCGACATTCCCGAGGGCTATTCAGTGATCTTCCTCGGCGGTGGTGCCAGTCTGGAGTTCTGTATGATCCCATTCAACTTCCTGATTAAGAAGGCTGCCTACCTGAACACCGGTGTCTGGGCCAAGAAGGCCATGAAGGAAGCCAAGCTGTTCGGTGAGGTCGTTGAGGTGGCTTCTTCAGCCGATGCCAACTATACCTTCATCCCGAAGGGCTGGACGGTGCCTGCCGATGCCGACTATCTGCACATCACCACCAATAATACCATCTACGGTACTGAGATCCGCAAGGACCTCGATGTCAATGTGCCCCTGATTGCCGATATGTCGTCGGATATCATGAGCCGTCCCGTCGACGTGAGCAAGTACGATGCCATCTATGCCGGTGCCCAGAAGAACCTGGCCATGGCCGGTGTGACCATCATCATCCTGAAGGACGAGAAGCTGGGCCGTGCACCCCGTGAGATCCCCACAATGCTCGACTACCGCACACACGTCGACAAGGGCTCTATGTTCAACACACCTCCTGTAGTGCCTATCTACTGCGCTCTTGAGAACCTCCGCTGGATCAAGGCCCAGGGTGGTGTCGAGGCTATGGACAAGCTGGCTAAGCAGCGTGCAGAGATCGTCTACGGTGAGATCGACCGCAACAAGATGTTCGTTGGTACCGCCAAGGAGGAGGACCGTTCGCTGATGAACCTCTGCTTCGTGATGGCCGACGAGTACAAGGAGCTCGAGAAGGACTTCCTCGACTTCGCCGTATCAAAGGGTATGGTCGGTGTGAAGGGTCACCGCTCAGTAGGCGGCTTCCGTGCTTCCTGCTACAACGCCCAGACCATCGAAGGCTGCAACGCCCTCGTCGCCTGCATGAAGGAATTCGAAGCAAACCACTAAAAGTTTAATGACCACTAATATGAAGATTCTTGTAGCTACAGAAAAACCATTTGCGAGTGCTGCTGTTAATGGCATTCGTGAGGAAGTGGAGGCAGCAGGCAATGAGCTCGTGCTGCTCGAGAAATATACTGAGAAGGCTCAGTTCCTGGAGGCAGTGAAAGATGCCGACGCACTCATCATCCGTTCGGATAAGGTCGATGCAGAGGTGTTGGACGCCGCCAAGCAGTTGAAGATCGTGGTTCGTGCTGGTGCCGGTTACGACAACATCGACCTCGCAGCTGCCACCGCCCACAACGTAGTGGCCGAGAATACCCCGGGTCAGAACTCCAACGCCGTGGCCGAGCTGGTGTTCGGTCTGCTGGTGATGGCTGTCCGCGGATTCTATAACGGCAAGAGCGGTAGTGAGCTGTTAGGCAAGAAGTTAGGCATTCTGGCTTTCGGAAACGTTGGCCGTAATGTAGCCCGTATTGCCAAGGGCTTCGGCATGGATGTCTATGCCTACGATGCCTATTGTCCTGCCGATGTTATCGAGGCTGCCGGTGTTCACGCCGTGGCCAATCAGGACGCCCTGTTCGAGACCTGCGACGTTGTTTCACTCCATATCCCCGCTACCCCCGAGACCAAGCAGAGCATCAACGCTGCACTGGTAGGCAAGATGAAGAAGGGTGGCGTGCTGGTGAATACCGCCCGCAAGGAAGTCATCAACGAGCCCGAGCTCATCGAACTGATGCAGCAGCGCGACGACCTGAAGTTCGTTACCGACATCATGCCCGATGCCGACCACGAGTTCCAGAAGTTCGAGGGCCGTTACTTCTCAACCCCGAAGAAGATGGGTGCCCAGACTGCCGAGGCCAACATCAACGCCGGTATCGCAGCCGCCAAGCAGATCAACGCCTTCTTCAAGGATGGCGACACCAAATTCCAGGTGAATAAGTAATTTATTGAACATTGAACATTGATCATTGACCATTAGCCATGCGGTAGAAAGCATGAGATGGTCACTCTGCCAGAGCGGCAGCAAAAAATGTTCAATGTTCAATGTTCAATGTTCAATCGAGATAATATGGCAATAGTAAAACCATTCAAGGGAATCCGTCCGCCGAAGGAACTGGTGGAGCAGGTAGAGAGCCGTCCCTACGACGTGCTCGACAGCGAAGAGGCTAGGGCAGAGGCCGGCGACAACGAGAAGAGCCTCTACCACATCATCAAACCCGAGATCGACTTCCCCGTAGGCACCTCCGAGTATGATCCCCGTGTCTACGAGAAGGCCGCCGAGAACTTCCAGAAGTTCCAGGACAAGGGCTGGCTCGTTCAGGACGCGCGCGAACATTATTATATCTATGCGCAGACCATGAACGGCAAGACGCAGTACGGACTCGTGGTGTGTGCCCATACCGACGACTACATGGCCGGCCGCATCAAGAAGCATGAGCTGACCCGTCGCGACAAGGAGGAAGACCGCATGAAGCACGTCCGCGTGAACAATGCCAACGTAGAGCCTGTGTTCTTCGCCTATCCCGACAACGCTGTGCTCAACGAGATCCTGATGCGCTATGCCGCTACCGAGCCAGAGTACGACTTCATTGCTCCCATCGACGGCTTCCGCCATCAGTTCTGGGTGATCAGCGACGAGAAGGACATGCAGACCATCACCGATGAGTTTGCCAAGATGCCTTCGCTCTATATCGCCGACGGACACCACCGTTCAGCAGCAGCAGCCCTCGTAGGCGCTGAGAAACAGAAGCAGAACCCCAACCACAACGGCACCGAGGAGTACAACTTCTTCATGGCCGTCTGCTTCCAGGCTTCACAGCTCACCATCCTCGACTACAACCGCGTGGTGAAGGATCTCAACGGCATGTCGTCGGAGGAGTTCCTCGCAGCCCTGCAGGTGAACTTCATCGTCGAGGACAAGGGTACGGAGATCTACAAGCCCCAGCAGCTGCACGAGTTCTCGCTCTATCTCGACCAGCATTGGTTCAGCCTGAAGGCCAAGGAAGGCACCTACGATAACAACGATCCCATCGGTGTGCTCGACGTGGACATCTCCAGCCGTCTGATTCTCGACGAGATCCTGAACATCGGCGACCTGCGTTCTTCGCAGCGCATCGACTTCGTAGGCGGTCTGCGCGGACTCGGCGAGCTGAAGCGCCGTGTCGACTCCGGTGAGATGCGTGCTGCCCTGGCACTCTATCCCGTATCGATGCAGCAGATTATGGACATCGCCGACAGCGGCAAGATCATGCCCCCGAAGGCCACCTGGTTCGAGCCCAAGCTCCGCTCAGGTCTCGTCATCCATAAGCTCAGCTGATAGCCCGGTAAATGATGACAAGGGACAGGTACCTGTCAGATACGATAAGAGGGGTGCTCTTGGTTGAGCATTCCTCTTTCCTGTCTTCAGGCGAAAGGCCTAATCGTTGGTCAGTCCGTCGCCGCCGTCACCAGCAGCCGTGCCGCTGTCAATGCTCAGCGTACTGGCCTGTCCGGGCATCGCGAAGCTACCGGTGTAGACACCACCATCCTCCGTCAGTTCGATGCTCGAACCGTTCACCGAGGCCGTAGGCACCTTGCCCTCAGCAGGCGTGATGCTGATCTCCACCTCGTCGTCCTCGTTCAGCGTGGCGCCCGAGGTCACAGCGTTACCGTTGTGGGTCACAGAGGCCGAGCCCGTACCCGACTTGTTGATGGTCAGCGCGAAGCCCGTCGCCTGGTTCTGCTCATTCTGAGAGTTCTGCTGGTTGTTCTCAGAGTTCTCAGTGTTCTGGCCGTTGTCGTCGCCCTGAGGTTCCTCAACGGTACCGGGATCGGCACTGGTCACACGCTTCACCACCTCGCCGTTGCGGTCGTAGCAGGTAATCTGGATGGCCGTGTTGGCCAGTTCCTCTTTCAGCGCTACAGTTGGAGTGAAGATGATACGACGGGTACGGATGAGCGACGTCTTGACATCGTTGACATCCGCCACCGCCTTCGCGGACAAGCCGAAACGCATATTTCCCAGTCCTGGGAGGGCAACTGAGTGACCTTCGGTAGCCCAGGCCTTAATTACTTCGCCGGCCCCTTTCCAGCAGGCCTGCATCACGCCCTCGCTCACGCCTGAGCGGATGGCGGCTTCTTTGATGACCTTCTCCGAGTCGAGTGTCGAGTACAGATCAGGCACCATCACATAACGGTACACTTCAGGACCGTCTTTGGAGAATTTAAGCTTCTTCTCCTTTGCTTTGATCTTTAATGCCATAGTTCTAAAAATATTTCATGGTATTAAACTATCGTGCAGCCAACTACTCCGGGTGGCCGCTTTCCCGCTTTATTATTATGGTACAAAGATACAAAAAATATCTGAGAATACCAAATATTTTCATCAATATTTTTAGTGAATAATTGCTAAAATTTACACAGTAGGTAATCGGCTTGCCGCTTGCTACCGTAGGGATGCAAGAACCGACCCTACTGTGTAATTTTTACAAGGCCTTCCAGCACTTTTTTCTTGGCTATCCAAAAAGTGTCAGAAGGCCTTCCCGCAAAAAATGTATGGGCATGGTCATGGACCATCCAAAAGAATGTCGCAAAGGTCTGTATTAGGTGGATATGATTCCAGTTTTTGAGATACGTTGTAGTCTATACCGGTGGTGAGTTTCATCTGCTGACGCCATTTCTCGTAACAGCCACTGTCCGGAAACAAAGTTACACGACGTCCGCTGAGGCATCTCACACGTTCCGGCGATAGTCCGCTACTGCCCGCAGTGGCAAGCCAAAGATGTTCCGGATGGCAAGCTGCCATGATGAGTGCCGTCTTCTCACTCTCTACGAGACAAACATGTGCCTTAGGTCGACGACTGAGCAGGTGTTCGCCAAAAAGACATTGATAGAGTTGCCAGTCGGGTGGTAAAAGTCCTACCCGAATGAGCGGTATATGCGTCCATCCCTGAAAGCCTTCGCGATGACCGTCGAAACGATAGTGCATGATATGCCCACCATGTACCAGTTGCTGACGATCTATCTGCCAGAAAATGACATCTCCTTTTTGTGTGGCACCAATGAGATAGTCATCATAAACGCGGCGGATCTGTTCTGGGGAGAGACAGAGCTTGCTGGCTACCGTGGTGGAGAGCCATTGCCAGAAAGTGCTATGCGGAGAATGGCTGCGCGAGACATATTCCATGGGCAGCGGTTGGAACGGAGGGAGCGGTATGGGAGTACAATGACTGCTCGCTGAAGTTCTTGGCTCCACAGCCCACTGGTTGTCATGATAATACTCTGATGGTTTGTAGTGGTAGCCGCAGGAGTGCTGATGATCGCACTTGCCCACGTCGTCAGCCACATATCGATAGCCGTTGTGGGTATCCACATAGCGTACAAAACATTTCTTCTTGCCGCAATGAGGGCAGGTGAATTTCTGCTGACGACGTCCCGTCAGCTTACGGGTCTCTAATTGGTAACGATAATCTGAGTTCATAATCATTTCTGTTTTTTGTTGTTTAAATAAGTGTTGCGGGCGATTATCGTTCGTTGTTGGAGCCGCTATGTATATACGCGGCTCCGACAACAAACAAAAATCTTATCGCAAGAGTCAGAAGGGCAGGGCAAATTCCTCTGAAGCCTGGATCAATCCATTGCTATCCTCGAAGATTGCTTTCTCTTTCAACCATTCTGAAATATACGAAGCCACAGTAGGACGCTTACGGTCGAGAACCTTCACAAGGATTTCCGTCAACTGCTTACGGCTGACAGCACCGCCTTTGTCGCGTAGGATAGTCAGACACTTCTGGAGGCGCTCCTGCGTCTCCTTCTCAATAGCTTCCTGGCGTTTCTGCTGCTGTTCAGCCTTGCGTTGCTCGAGTTGAAGTTTGCGCTGCTCGGTGGCATCGACGATACAGCCGTCCTCGGCAAACATGATGCTCCATTCTGTCGGCTCTTCGTGACGTGACTCAGAGCACGAGACGGTGATGACACTACTGCCGCGCTCCTTCTTGCACTCCAGCACAGTGGCTGCCTTTTGGGCTAACATCGTGCCTAGGTGACCACGCATCTGATGGTCTTCATCGGCCTTGTTCGTGTGAAGAACGCAGACGATGGCACAATCCTGTTCGTCACAGAGTTTAAGCAGATCCTTTATGAGCTCCTTAGACTCAGACTCGTCGTTGAACGAGGCAACGAATTCCACGATGCCGTCAATGAACACAACATCGGGCTTCTCGTCCTCCAAGGCCTGACGCAGCAATGGCAACAGGTCCTCACGATCGACACGACGCAGTGACTGGAGCACTACCTGAGAGTCTATGACCTCCGTACCGAGTCCTGTCATAGAGGCGACATCGTCAAGAATACCCTTTGTATCCTTTCGATTCTGCTCGGTGTCGAAGAAGAGGATACGCGGCTTCTCCATCAGTGATTTCACGCGGAACATCACACCCACGAGCAGTGCAGCAATGAACACTTTCAGCGTGGTGGTCTTACCCGCTTTTGCCTTCGCCTTGACAGCATGGATGTCACGGCGTGCAAAGAAGCCTGTACCATCTACCTCCAGTGCGTACTCCAAGTCCGGCACTTCCGTATCAGTACGGATGCGTGTGTCGCCAAGAATCTTTCTTAAGCGCTCACGTTTTTGCTCCTCGGCAGTCGGTTGGTTGACAGCCTCACCCACGATGTCATTCACCGTCTGGGCTTGGTTGTTTACTGGTCCAGTCTGACCTGCGGCCTGCTGAACGTTCTCAGTCTCTTTGTTCAACTCTTCCATTTTCGTAATTGTTAGAAGATAAAACAAAAGTTAGACCGGTCTTGGTACTCGCCATCCTTTTCAGGTACCTGAATAGCAAAGCACCGCATTCGAGAGTATCCCGTTTGCGGTGCTAAGATATATATTATTATTGGATTTGCTTGACTTGTAGAATACCAATTGGATAATCTTTGCTATCCAATTATCCTAATTGGAGTGTAATGTTGGAGTCAGAATGAAATGTCTGTAGTGATGAGTTCCATATCAATCAATGTATTTTTCATTGCCTCGAGCGACACGTTCATTTTACGACTCATTGGGCCTACGACATTCTGAAAGTTCTTGTCGTTATAAAAGTTATCAGTGATAGTCAACGGACAAACTTGCTCTCTCTTAAACCATTTTTTCCAATAAATAGAATAAAGAAGAGCTACAACTTTTCTTGGCATCAACAGACAGGATGCAAAGTAGTTAGCCTGTGTGTCGAGCCAATGTCTTTCCCAAATATCAGTTGCAGCTTCCCCCGCAAGTTGGGCATCACGTTCCATGAACTCGCGAAATCGTTGGTCTGAATGTAAAACGTCATGGCCAATCTCATGGCTCATAGAAAATCTATCACGTGGCTTACCGTCTGTTTGACTGTTACTAAGCCTGATAAGACGCTTGCGATGATCAAAATTTCCTAAATGACGGTTAATAGATAGATTCGTGCGAATTACCTTAAGTCCAATTTTATTTGCAATTTTGTAGGGATTTATTTCGCAAACAGGAACATTGTCGCTTGGAGATAATTTCTCTAACAGGCTTACAAAGTAGTCAATTTCCTCTTTAATAAGTTTTGTTGCCTCATTCTCTATGAGTTCGTGTGTTAATATAGGTGCATGTACGCTATCAGAATTGCATACTTCGATGCCATTCCATCGAAGGAAGTCTGTAAGTGAAGTTGTCAGACGAGTCACATCGTGTATCACCAGAGGTACGGTCATTGGCAGATTACCTCTCAGCATGTCGCGCTCTATCTGATGAACAGATTTGAACTCATCCATTCTCGGAGTGATAAAGCAATTGTCTGTTACTTCGTAATTGGGATCAATACGCATTATGCTGACATCTCTATTAGTTGCAATGCTTTCTATGTGCTTGTCAATTCCTTTGGAGCCAGTGATGACAAGCTTTATCTTCCTGTTAGAAACGTAGCGGCCACTCAGCATCGTTACCATATCAGCAGTCAGAGTTGTCTCTACACATTCAAAAACAATAACTCGAGATGGTTTCCTTTGCTCCATGAATTTCGGTGAAGCATATTTTTCGATTGCGAATGTAGGTGTGAATCCGCAGTAGGTTTCGTGTGAGTATATCTTTGCATATGGATCAGTCGCGATACGTTTCTCTAAATATTCTTTAAGCCTTGACTCTACTGTTTGGTGTATTTCTTCTTCAAAGTATACTGGTACAGCTTCTTCGAATAATTTTTTGAGCTCTCCGATTATTATACCATTGCGACAATCATCGTTTAAATCCTTAATGTTTTCAAGTGTTACCGTAATGGGCATGTCATCCATGTTCCACTTCAGTTGCTCCTTGGTTTTCCCTTCTTTAAATACTTGGGGGCATAGAGTAATGAGTAAATCCGCAAATTTACCACGTGTAAGACCTTTTTCGAGAACATTGGTAAATTGACTGTATAAATTGACATAATTCCAATATCCTTCATGTCCTTTTTCTTTGACCCAAGGAGCGACTCTGTTTTCAATAATCCAGGTCCAATCTTTATCTATCTGCTTTGTAACAAAGCATTCTGTACAATCTAATAATTCCATCCTTTCTTTTTATTTATGTTTTTCTAGCACAATGTGCTTTCCAAACGTTTAGACTGCAAAATTATCACTTTCTATCGACAAAACAAAGAATTTTGCAATAAAAAATATCTGTTTTAGGAATAATTTAACAAACCAACTGTCAAATAGTTGTCCAAAACGGGAAACAACTCAATTTTGTATTGGAATAAAGTTATCCTAAAAAGAAAAGGAATCTGAGTTGGATACCTCAATTATTTCTTTCGCTCCCTTGCAGAACGTTGTTCCCGCAAGCGCTTGAATTGATTCAAGCACTCCTCGTGTGAAATCGGATGTTGAAGCCAATAGGCCACCGATTTAATCTTCTCGATTGTTACCTTGTGGTGGTATTCGTTAAGATAGCCTTGTTTCATTGTTACTATTCGCTAGTATGGCCAGACGCTGTTCCCGTAAGAGCTTTAATCGCCTCAAAGCTTCTTCGCGTGGAAGCGGGTGCGCTTTCCAGTATTCCACCTTCGCCATCTTTTCGGCATTCACTTTCTTGTGATAGTCGTTCAGTTTGATCTCCATTGCCTTTATTAATCACATTGCAATATTACTAAAAACTTTTGATTTCTACTTATTATTCGTAAGATTTTTCTCGAATCATTTGGAACTTATCGATATTTTTCCTATCTTTGCCCTCGAACATTGGCAATATGGCCTCAGTGGAGGTGCCGGTGCGACTTTAATGATAATAAAAAGAAGCGTTATGCTCGTCTTGCGTTCTGAAACCTGAGAAATTTCAAAATGTGGCAAGAGTACATAATGGCTTCCATGCGTTAGCGTGGATGCTGTTTCTCTCTCTCACATTAGGTTTTCTCAGGACCTCAGGACGGAGAAGTGGATACAGTTCCACGCTTCTCATGTTAATATAGATATCTTCCGAGGGACTGGGAGGATTTGGTTTGATAAACAATATAACTATGGACTTTAAAGATTCTATTTTACAATTGGCAGAAAGAGTAACATCACTGAAAGAATCCATCCAAACGGAAGAGGCAACTAAAAACGCATTTATCATGCCATTCATTCAGATTCTTGGTTACGATGTGTTCAATCCGTTGGAGGTAGTTCCAGAAATGGATTGTGATATTACCAAAAAGAAGGGAGAGAAAATTGATTATGCCATCATGAAGGATGGTTCCCCAATCATGTTAATTGAATGCAAGCACTGGAAGCAGGATTTGAACCTGCACGACAATCAGTTGAAGAGATATTACGTTGCCTCTAAAGCAAAATTCGGAGTATTGACAAATGGTATTGTTTACAGATTTTACGCAGACTTGATAAAGGAGAATATTATGGATGATGTTCCCTTCCTCGAAATAAACTTGGAGAAAATAAGGGAAACACAAATTGAGGAAGTAAAGAAGTTTTGTAAAGAGAACTTTGATCTAGACAATATCTTGAGCAGTGCCAATGAGTTAAAATATATGTCGGAAGTCAAGAAGGTTGTTCGTTCCGAATTCGCAGAACCATCCCCTGAATTCGTAAAAATGCTGACGAAACGCGTCTATGAAGGTATTGTTACGCAGAAGGTGTTGGATCAGTTCACCGATATTGTAATGCGTGCATTAAAAAGTCATATCAATGATGTGATGAGTGAGAAACTTGGCATAGCCATAAAAGCCACTGAAGCAGCGGGTGCTCCTATTCAAACGCCTTCAAACGCTGCCGAGCAGAAAGAAGATGAGGTTACGACGAAAGAAGATGATAAGGCTTCGAAGATTAATACGACCATGGAAGAGCTGGAGGGGTATTATATCGTAAAGAGTATAGTTTGCGAAGTCATCTCATCAGAGCGAGTCACCTATCGCGATTCCCAATCTTATTTTGCAATCTTTGCTGACGACAATAATCGTAGACCTATCTGTAGATTGCATTTCAACAACTCCAATAACAAACGTATAGGCTTTGTAGATGAAAGCAGAAATGAACAAATGGAGTCCATCGATAAGTTGGATGACATTTACAAATATAAGAAGCAACTCATAGAAGCCGCAAAACGATATGTATAGATGGAACTGGTAAAACGCATTTTTATAAATGATAATATAATGCTGGTATTGGTGCTTATCAATACTGGCATTATTTTTATCAGCGGTTTCCTTTCCGATCAAGGAGGAACACTTCTAATCATTGATTGTTTATTTACCCTGCTGTTTTTATTGGAAGCTGTGGTTAAAATTCGTGTTTGGGGATTCTCAAAATACTGGTCTGATGGTTGGAATCGATTTGACTTTATACTTGTATTGATAGCACTCCCGTCCTGTATTAACATATTTGGAGATATTCTCCCTGGCACAAACATCCTTCTGTCATTGAGAACAATGCGTGCATTTAAAGCTTTCCGCATGCTGAAATTTATTCCAAATATCAATAGTCTTCTGAATGGAATCAAATTAGCATTCAAGGCTTCGTACATTGTGGCAATCGGATTGATAGTTCTTCTACTGGTTTTTAGTATCATTACAACATTTCTTTTTGGTAATTTAGCTCCTCAGTACTTTGGTAATCCTGCCCTCAGTGTGTATTCTATCTTTCGCTTATTCACTATTGAAGGGTGGTATGAAATGCCTGAAGCGATTGCCGAAAATGGAGGGGCGACCATGGCCGTTTTTGCACGAGTCTATTTCTCAATTCTTCTTTTCTTAGGCGGAATCATAGGCATGAGTCTTGTTAACAGTATTTTTGTCGATGCTATGGCAGCAGACAATAATGACGAGGTTCTTGAGAAATTATCTCAATTGGAAAAGAAACTTGATAAAATGGAAGAATATAAAGATGTCGGACGATGACAAGAACATGCTGACTTTGAAGCGGATCTCTTTTTTAGGCAATAACGAGTGATATTGCATTGCATACGTTTTTATGTAAAGACGGGGTCAGATACAATGTGAACGTCACAAACTATCCTGACCCCATCGAAACATTAATATCGGTATCAAATTTCTCGCCAATGTGCAATTCATAGTGCAAAATTTGTATTTTGGAAACTGATAGTTACATGATTCTGATTTACATATAACGGAGGGACGGTTCTCCTATAACGGAGGGACGGTTCTCCTGTTATAACAAAAGAACCGTCCCTCCGTTACACCGTCCTCCCTTAGATGAGGAAGTATGGATGATTATTTGAAAATCAGCTGTGCGAAATTGTAGAGGC
>JAEETD010000098.1 GCA_016290175.1 Prevotella sp.
TGCCGGTACATTCATCAGCCATCTGCTGAACATTGAACTGCTTGGTAAAGGCTATCTCACCAACTTCGTATTCTGTGTGGTTGGTGCTGTTACCGTGTTGTGGCTTTGGAAGAAACTGTTTTGATTGGTTTGAATATACAACAGAGTAAAGAAAAGAGCATCATGTAGATAAGGGGGGCGTAATCGTTATCTATATGATGCCCCAATATCACTTTTTTCCTTTTTTTTTATTATTATGCCATTGGATGTTGAAAATTTGTTGTAACTTTGCAAAGCAAAACTAACCCTATCTGTAGAGAATACAAAAAAATAAACAATATGAACATTAAACATCTTACCGTTTGTCTGTTTGCAGCTTGCTCGCTGCAGGCGAGCGCTCAGTATCTGGAGCATATCTATGACTACATCGAGAACACCACGGTGTTTGAGGAGAACCAAGAGGAGGGACATGCTTATTACCTTGCCAAGGAACATCTGTCGCTGAATGGCGATTGGCGTTTCTTCTTTGCCAACACGCCCGAGGAGGTGCCGCAGACTTTCTTCAAGACG
The DNA here is from genome assembly GCA_016290175.1 of Prevotella sp. GTDB lineage: Bacteria > Bacteroidota > Bacteroidia > Bacteroidales > Bacteroidaceae > Prevotella. The sequence continues at coordinate 550 of JAEETD010000098.1, forward strand.
GACTTCAAGGACAGCAAGTGGAACACCATCCATGTGCCCAGCAACTGGGAGATGGAGGGATATGGCGATGCGCAGTTCCGCAATGTGCCTGCTCCCTTCAGAGCGAATCCGCCTTTTGTGCCGAGAGATTATAACCCAACGGGCGCTTATCGCAAGACCTTCACCCTGCCTGCCAACTGGAAGGGACAGCAGGTGTTCCTGCGTATGGAGAAGACACAGAGCGGTTCGTTTGTGTGGCTGAACGGTCAGCAGGTGGGCTATAACGAGGGTGGACAGGAACCTGCTGAATATGACGTGACTCCCTATCTGAAGCCCGGCAAGAACGTGTTGGCTGTTTGTGTGGTGAAGTACTGTGACGGTTATTATCTGGAAGGTCAGGACTACTGGCGACTAGCTGGCATCTTCGACGATGTGACGCTCTATGCCACACCCAAGACGCGCCTCTTCGACTGGTACGTGACCACCGACCTTGACGACCAATACAGGGATGCCACGATGAAGGTGCAGGTGGATGTGAAGAAATATGAGGACGCACAGGGTTCCTACGCTGTTCGCGCCACGCTGACCGACCCCAAGGGCAACAAGGTGAAGGAGCTGACATCCGACCGATTCACGATGAACGGTAAGGGAAAGAAGACGGTGGAACTCTCGTCGCTCATCACAAACCCCGACAAGTGGACTTGTGAAACGCCTGTATTGTATGGTCTGAAGCTCGAGCTGCTGAATGAGTCGGGCGCGGTGATGCAGGAAATCGCCAGCAAGATGGGATTCAAGGAGACGGAAATCAGGCATCAGACTTTTTTCCTGAACGGCAAGCCCATCAAGGTGAATGCCACCAACACCCACATGCAGCATCCCGAATTAGGTCATGCCATGAACGAGGAGACCATCCGCAAGGACATGGAGATTCTGAAACAGCATAATTTCAATGGGGTGCGCACCTCGCACTACCCTCCTGTGAACAAGTATCTGGAACTGGCTGACGAATATGGTCTCTACATCATCGACGAGGCTGGCACCGAGGCACATGCCACGGAATACATCTCCAACGACCAGCGCTTCCGTGAGATGTATCTGGAACGTGTGCAAAAGCTGGTGCTGCGCGACCGCAACCACGCTTGTGTGCTCTTCTGGAGTGCTGGCAACGAGAGTGGCGAGGGTCCCCTCATCACCGAAGTCATCAAGGAGGGTAAGCGACTCGACCCCACTCGCTATTTCATGTATGGCGGTAACGCCTACGCTCATCCCGGCGAGGAAATCATCGGCCCCCGCTACCCTGCCCCTTATGAGCTGGAAATGAACACGGCGATGACGCCTGAAGCACAAGACCCCCGTCCATCGTTCATGGACGAATACCTGTCGGTGGCTGGTAATGCTGGTGGCGGCATGGACGAATACTGGGCCATCATCCGCCGTCATCCACGCTTGATGGGTGGAGCCATCTGGGATTTTGTGAACCCTGGTCTCACGGAGCATATCCGTCCGTTGACTGACAGTTCGCCCTACAACACGCCTGTCCACCTGATGGGTAACGCCAAGGTGAAGAAGGGTGTGCTGCACCTGAGCGGACATGACGAATGGGTGGAAGTGTATCGCAGCAACAATGTGGAACTTGCCAGCAAGGCACTGACCATCAGTTTCGATGTGAAGCCCGGCAAACTGTGTGGCACCTACGAGGGCGCACCTTACATCACGAAGGGCAACACGCAGTTTGGTGTGGTGCAGAAGGGAACCGACAAACTGCAGTTCTATCTGCATTCGGGTGTGAAGCATGCCCTGACCGTCGATTTGCCAGCCAACTGGATTGGCAACTGGCACCATGTGACCGCCTCTTGGGACGGCAAGGAGATGAAGCTCTACATCGACGGACAGCTCAAAGGCACCGAGACCATTGCACAGACCGAACCTAACAACAACCGCCGTGGCAATAACGGAGGGGGTGAAAGAGGCATATTGAGCAACTTCCCTTACCCCATCAATATAGGAAGAATTGCGGGCAACCACGCTCAAGACCCTCAAACCACCTACACTGCCGATGCCGAGATGGACAATGTGGCCATTTACAGCCAATGTCTTGCCGACGGCGAGGGTAAAGCAGAAGATGCCGTGCTCTATCTCACTTTCGACGGCAATCGGGACGAAGGCACCTTCTACACCATTGGCGGCAATATGCGCACCTATGGCAGCATCTGGCCTGACCGCACCGTGCAGCCCGAGATGAAGCAGATGAAGTGGACCACCCAGCCTGTCAGCGTGCGTCTGCTCAATGCTGAGACGGGCGAGGCAGAAGTGACCAACCGCCTCTTCTTCACCGACCTCACTCAATACGCCTCACACTGGGCATTGATGGCTGACGACCAAGTGCTGGAAGAGGGTGACATCCAGTTCACCACGGCTCCGCAGCAGACTCAGCTCATCAAGATACCTTATCATAAGCCCGCGATTGTGTCAGGAAAGGAATACCGTGTGCTTGTCACCTCGAAACTGAAGAAAGACGAGGTGTGGGCCAAGGCAGGTCATGAGGTGGCTTGGAATCAGCTGGAACTCTCATCGTGGAACCTTCCTGCCCCTGCTCCACAGCTTTCTGCCAAGCAGGTGAACGCTCAGGAGGATGAGAAGCAAATCAAGATTAGCGGCAAGGATTTCAGCTATGTCATCAGCAAGGAAACGGGTAATCTGGAACAGATTGAAGTGGGTGGAAAGGCTGTGCTCAAAGCCCCTGTCACCTTCAACCTCTGGCGAGCACCCATCGCCAATGAGTTCGACTCTTGGGACGCCTTCCGTGTGAATGGCGGCTATGCTGAGGGTTATGGCAATCAGGTGGCCACGCTCTGGTACAGCAAGGGTGTGAACCAAGTGCTTCCTCGCCCCACATCCATCCGTCTCAACCACTCTGACTACGAGACCACCGTCACGGTGAGCCAGTTTGTGCAGGTGGGCGCATCTTCATACGGTGCCCTCGACCTCTACATCTCTGGCGTGCAGTTTGCAGGCTATATGCTCGAATACACATACAGCTTCTACGACGACGGCACCGTCAAGATTCACAACCATCTGAGCCCGAACGGCAAGTTGCCCGAAATCCTGCCACGCGTTGGCTTCACCACTTCGGTGGCGAACGACTTCGACCGCATCACTTGGTATGGCCGTGGTCCTGAAGAGAACTATCCCGACCGCAAGACTGGCTATCAGGTGGGCATCTGGAGCAAGAGTGTGGCTGACATGTACGAGCCTTACCTCTTCCCGCAAGACCATGCGCTGCGTACCGACAACCGCTATGTGCAGCTGCTCAACAAGGAGGGCAAGGGTGTGCAGATTTCCATGAACGAGCCCTTCAACTTCAACGCTTATCAGTTCACGACGGACAACCTGACGAAGAGCCAGTTCACCTATCAGCTGCAGCCACAGGCAGACCGCTACACCTTCAACCTCGACTACTCCACCACGGGTGTGGGCTGCACCTGCATCTATGTGCTGGACGAGTATCGAGTGAAGCCCGTCGCTTTCGACAGGGAGGTGGTGATTAAGCCGGTCAATGCGCTTCGATAACGTCCGAAGAAGTTGAGCACAGGCATACTTCAAGCTCAACGAAAGCAAACTTCAACTACAAATCAACGAGTAAAAGTTACCTTGCCATTCGGGGTGTTGGCATCCTGTCTGAAAGGTAACTTTTACTTTCGTTTTTAGCCTTCAATATAGAAACTGAACGGACGGAAGCCGTCGTTGCAGCTGATCATCGCACTCATTGGATTCTTCATCCAGCCATCGTAGAAGTTCCCCTCACCTCTGGCCAAAGACTCTACAAACTCCCGCATGGATGACCAGGCAGAAGGGCACATCCCTTCAGGACATTCTCCATTCTCTGATATCCATTGCTGCCCCTCCCTGACATCGCAAATATGCTCAATGGGATTCTCATACTTCGCCATCAGGTCAGGATAGACCGTCTGACGGATGGCTGTAATTCGTACTTTGTTCATAAATATTTATGCCGGATAGCCTTGGGGAGTTTGGATGCAACAAGTCGATAGGACTCTTTTATCCATTCCTCGATCTGAGTATCATCCAATTGCCCGTAATATACGTCACTCCAATGCTTCTTGTTCCAATGGAAGGCAGGAGTTACTACTGAGAACTGTGCACGAAGCTCCTCATTCCTTTCAGGAGACAGCTTTAAGGCAAGTCTTGGCTCGGAATTCTTTATCTCATATTCGTCACCGCCTAATGATAGACACATGAAGATCTTCCCTTCCAGACGGAAGGTAATATTATCATCGCCAAATGGTTGGTCTTCTGTTACGCCAAAGAGAGATAAAGTGTATTCTCGTACTTGTTCGATGTTCATACTTCGTTTTTGTTTGCAATATCGTTATTGGTTGTTCCGCACGAGGAAGCATTGTCAGATAGTACTGCCCACTTCATATTTTACTTCTCTTTATCAGGCTGTTGACCGTCGTGCGCCTTCCATGCACATTCGGTAATTTTCATATCGGAGAAGACTGCCGTGAAGGATGACTCTTCGGGTGAACAGGCATAGATGCCAAAGCTGATTTCGTCGGCACCGGCATACATGTGGCAGATGCGCATCTGACTGAAATCGATGCCGTTGGTGGAGCACTCGATGCAGTAGTCATCCTCGCGACGGGAGAACCGATACCACATCGTCTTCACGTCAGCAGGAATAGCTGTTGTGGCCCAGTCGGAATAACCCTTGTTCGTAGCTACACTGCCGAGGTGTTGGAATTCGTCGTTTTCGTATTCCACCGAGCCTTTCAGCCAGTTCTCACTGTCCAGATACATCACGATGCCGCACTGGTCAAAGCGCTGATGACTCTGCGTGAAGTCGGTCTTCACCACAAAGCTGAAGAACTTTTCACGGGTCTTCATCTGTAACACGGGGGCATTGTCGTTCTGGAAGTGATAGTAGGTGCGCTGCCAAAGGTCGGTATGCGGCGCAGTAGTGATGAGGATGGTGTCACCCTTCACCTCAAATCCACCCGGTTCTCTCGTCCACTGAAGACTGTTCAAATCGATTCGGCCACTGTCTGCGAGGGCCTCTTTTACGTTGTCAGTAAACTCCATGTCTGTTTCATTTTTAGTTTGCTGTGCACAGGCCGTAAGCAATAGGCCGATGCAAAGTAATGTGAATAATTTCTTCATACTATTCTCTCTTTGTTATTCTTGCCAAATAATCGTAATGCTCACCTTCAGCAATCACCTCGGCTGCATATCCATATCTCCCTGCTTTCTCTCTCAGGGTATCGGCATCGATGTAAAGCCAGTTAAAAGGTTCGCCAATGGTGTCCTTGTATATCATCTGGAAACTATGTTCACCGTAATAGCTCATATCGTTTGGAATATCTATCATACCTTCCTCATTCTCGAAAACGTAGCTTATATCCGATGAATCGCAGAGGACTTGACCTCCAGGAGCAAGTATCTTATCGAGCTGCCTGAAAAACTCAGGCATACGCTCCAAGGTTCCAACAATACCGATGCCGTTCATCAACATAAGGATAGTGTCATACTGACCTTCCAAAGTAAAGAAATCCTGTACCAGTGCCTTCTTGACTCCACGCTCCTTCATGGTCTCAACGGAAAGAGGGGAAATATCAATGGCAGTCACATCTAAACCTCGCTCTTGCAGGACAAGTGAATGGCATCCTGCACCAGCTCCTACATCAAGTATCCTTTCTTTTGCCAAATCCAGTGCTTTACGTTCTATCTTTGGCATTGAATCATAGCTGCGGAAAAGAGTAGTCAAGGGAATCTCGTCCTCCTCAAACATCGGAGAGAACACTCTGAGCTTGCTTGCCTTTTTAGTCTTATGGTAGTCGGCAATCGCTCTTCCCATCGGATCCATCTTACTATTGACTTTGTCCATCTTCAACTTCACAATGAATGAATCCCATTTCTTTGGCATTCTCCTGATTCATCAGGAAATAGACCACTTCACCCTCATTGCAGAGTTCACCCTTTGAATTTGTTATCTCTGCATTGATATATACCAAGTTGCGAACTTGCTTCGTGACTTTTGCACGTATGGTCAGCTCCGGCTCTGTAGTAGAAACTGCTTTACGGAACTTCACATTCAGCTGTACAGTATATCCGCTGGTCTGTAGCTTACGGGTGACCACCCATCCGCAAACCTCGTCGATCAACGTACTGAGGATGCCGCCGTGCATGGTGTTCACCCATCCCTGATAGTTTTTCTCGGGATGCCATTTGCTCACAATATAGTCACCATCCTCATAGAACTCCATGTGAAGTCCGATAGGATTCTCAGGACAACAGCCGAAACAGTTGTACTCAGGATGGTTGCGCCAAGGGTTTATTATCTTCTTCATTTTTTTCGAATATTGTTTTATTTTTACCAGATAAAGGGGATGAGCCGATAGCGAATACGCTGTATATGCTCTTTGTAGCCACCGAGTTCCAGCTTCAGAACCATTTCCTCGTTATGTATGCGCTTAACTACGGTTGGTAATTTGCATTAATTCATTTTCGTCATGTGATAACCCATACGCTTCAACTGCATTGCAGCCCCAAAGAGGTAGAGCTGATGCAGACAGACCACATAGCCATTGAATGCCTCCTTTGTGCCAGGCTCCAGATGCTGATGCATCAAGGCATTATAGACCCGTGAAGCACACTCGCCAGTGACTTTCTCCAGAGCTGTGTAGTCTGCGCCCTGCAACAAGAGGACATCTTGGCGAATATATTCATCCATCGAGTCGTAGCCGCGCTTGTCGCGCATGTAGGCATAGAGGTCGTCAATCTTTGAATAGATGTCCCATTCCGTGTCCCACATCTTGGCTACGGCCATGCCGATATACATCATCCAACCCAGTGAGGCAGAGGGATAGTCCTGAAACTCTCGTATGCCGTCAGGGATGTAGGTCTTGGCTATCTCTTCCCATTTGTCTTCAACATCGGGACACTCCGGCAAACGTTCATCAACCTCCTTCATTGACTGCAGGAACTGGTGCAAGTCCTTACGCAATATCTCTTCAAAATTCTCCATACTTCAATAACATGTTTTCTAATCGTTCTACTGCTTGTGTAATATCCTCTGGAAACCGTTTGTGGTCACGGAGGAAGTCAGCCCTGCCGCCACTGATGGCATCATATAATTCCCGACTCATGTCATCTGCATAGGACGCAATAGCATACTCAATATCATCCTTCTGCCAGTCGAGGGAAGAATGGATATAGACATTCCGCTTCTGATGCAGAAAGCTATAGGCGGTCTCTATGCTGTCCTTTGTGATCATTGATCGTAGCCGATGGGTCTGAATTGTTTCTG